>JAKQYE010000001.1:0-80970 GCA_023356605.1 Trichodesmium sp. MAG_R02
CCAAATTTAACACAATAATTACGAATAATTTCATCAAGAGATGTGTTAATAGGTGAGTACATTCTAGCTCTTTTTAATGCACTAAAATTATGTTCTATGTCATTTAAATCAGCAGAGTATTCTAGAAAGTCGCCCGCTTATGGGCGAGGCTTTAAACCAAATTTTTCGGTAAAGATATTCAGATTTATGGCCAAACGGATGGCGATCGCCAAGTACCTAATATGACTCTCGTTTATAATCATAGTTTTTTAAATAAGAATGAAACGTTTTTCAGACTGAAATAGTTTCATAGCAAAAAACACTTGTCTCAATTCTATTGTGAAACGACTATAAACATCCATAGCCCGAGGCCACCAATGGAAACAAGTTAGTCCTTGTATTAAATCGTGGTGTTTCATTAATTGTTGACACCGAAAAACTAATAGTTCTTCAAGTTCATCTAAATAAAGGGGATAACTATTGACCATAACTTCATTAGTTAAAGGCCATAAACGTTATGCTGATTTGGCAGTTGACATCCTCCCCGGCCTAAAGGCACGGGAATTCCTAGCGAGCCGTAGCTCCTCAGCGGGTTGACGTTTCACAACAGGCTGCGGCTACTTTGGCAGTAGTCTTACACTTGCCGACCCGTCCGTTTTTTGTCTCGGCATGCCCACTCGCGACTAATATATTTCTTGTGAACTAAAAAGCAAGAAGGACATAACCTGTGAAAAAAAAATCAACTAAAAAGTCGCCCGCTTATGGGCGAGACTTTAAACTCAATAACGTAATCGCTCTCCCAAACCTCTTGTAGCTGATTGGTTGTAGGCATTTGACTAACTGATCAATCCAAATTCTACTGCTACCCTTGACTTGGGCTACTTCTAATGGTATTTATTCCGTAACCAATAACCAAATTATGTCGCCTGGTGATAATGAACGAGTAATTTTCGAGCACTTAGGTAGTTAGGGATCACAACTGGAGTTTTAGACTAAATTTTGGGGTCTTCAAATAATCTACTAAGAAGGAAGGAAAACTTGAAACTTTGAACCAAAGGACAATATAAGCTTTGGCCATAAAATAAGTGATAGATATTATTTGTTTTTTTTGGTGAGTTTGGGTTGGGGTTGCATTATTCAAACTCCTCCCAAAATCTTGCGATCGCTTAAATTTTGCCATAGCATAGACTCAGGACAACTAACTTACAAGTGATTACAATGATTATGAGTGAAGGGTTTTAGGGCCTTTAGCTAAAGCTCCTATTCTCCCTCGGCCAGTTTCAGGCAAACTATAATTAGTCTAAACTCCAATCACAATTCGTTTGGCCATAAATTTGAATAACTCTACTGTAATAATTTTAGCTTCATTATAAGGGATCATCCAAACATGATATAAACTGTTTTTGTAGTTCAGAATTAGTCGGTTATTTCTTTCCTAGTTTCTACTTTTTCTGACAGCAAGCTAAACTATCATTCTAGACAATACGGACGCAACCTTCAGAGCTTTGCTAATCCCTATTTTTGCCCAATGTTGGATATATACGGTACTTAAATCTGGCTTTTATAAAATGACTTTTGAACTAAAGAGCATGATCACATAACCTGTAGAAAAAAATTAACTAAAAAGTCGCCCCAGTAGGGCGAGACTTTAAACCCAATTTTTCGGATAAAAAAACTCCAGCAGAGGCTAAAAAATAATCAACAGGACTTACCCACCAAGCGCTAGATCTATTAGGGTGGGTCATCCTTAATCCCTATAGATAGTGTATATTTTCATATTTTGTGTAAGTCCTGATCATTTGTTTGATGTTCAAAATAAAATTTTCAGGATTAAAATAGAGTCAAAATATACAGTAAACTGAATAAAACAATCCAGATAATATCAACAAAGTGCCAATATATTTCTGCCATCTCAATACCAACGTGCTTTTCTTCATTGTAATGACCAGAACGACGAGAACGCCACAACACTCCAAGAATTAGCAATACACCAACAAAAACGTGGAGACCATGGAAACCAGTCATTACATAAAAACAGTTGGAAAACACATTAGTAGTCAGACCATAACCTAAAGTCATATACTCGTAAACCTGACCACCTAAGAAAATGATACCCATGATTGCTGTAACTAGATACCATAAGCGCATTCCTGAGACATCATTCTTTTTAATTGCAGTATCGCCCTTGTGAATCACAAAACTACTAGAAACTAGAATAATAGTGTTAATTGTTGGCAATAATAACTCTACCTCTGTTTCTTCAGGAGGCCAAACTCCCGCATTTGCTCGATAAATTAAATAAGCAGCAAATAGTCCTCCAAACATTAAAGACTCAGAAGCGAGAAATGTTAATAATCCGAAAACTCTTAAATCCTGATGTTCTTCGTGATGTCCTGCTTCTACTGATGCCGAATGAACTGAAGTATCAACTAAATTATTAGTTGTGTCAATGGTTGAACCTTGCATAATCTTCTATACCTACAATTAACGACACTAATTTATGAGGTTGGATAGTTGAGTAGTTGTACCAATTTTTTCAACTATTGCTACACATTATACTGAATAATAAAGTCATTTTACATCTTCCCCGGCCTAAAAGTCGCCCAAGAAGAGCGAGGATTTAAACCCAATTTTTCGGTAATTTTATATTAATACGAGCAGTGTAGCCTAAGTTCATTAAATTGGTGTTAGCAGATTTTTATTAGGTTGGGTTTAGTTGTCTTAACCGAATATACTAGCAGTTAGGAAAGTTAATAAATGGGTTAGGACTTACGCGCATACTCCCCCGGTTTATGAGATAAATCCTTGGTTTTAACAATATCAGGACTTACGTAAAGGTACTACTTGTAGTGTAAATATCTGAATTTATTGTCAAAAATGCACTATATATGGCGGCACTGCGTAAGTCCTGAATATAAATCAATGAAAAAACCGATTTTTTGGGTTTGCCCGCGTAAGTCCGGTGAGTAGAACAACTAACTGGACTTTTAGATTTTTCACGCCCAAAATGGCTCTAAAGCCAGTATTAGCAAGGGAGATACCTAAAAAGGCTAAAAATAGCTAAAACCTAGGTATATCAAGAAAACGGTTAATTAAATGTAAAATCATTGCTGTATAAGCTTTTGGCTTAGTTTTTAACCTATTTTTGACCTAAGTCCAGCTAGTTTTCCCCACCTACCTGATACATAATTGATTTGACTGGAGCTACTAAACCTTTATGGAGGTGATAACACGATTCTTGCACTTCCTACTCTTTGATACAAGCTGCTAATCCACAATTATAAGTATCCAGGAGCTACAGCCTTTCTACTAAACTTACCTAAATTTACCCGTGAAATTCCATAAGCTTTGGAGCTAGCTTCGGTGTTTCACAAAATACCATTGACCGTAGTCTTTAACTCATCTACGACCCAGACTTCAAATCCTAAGGAAGCTCAAGCTGTTACATAGTTTTCGCTCATTACTCATATTGCTACAATATTCCTTAGTATTGTGTCAGTTTAAATGAGTAAAGTTAGTTTTTATTTAACTGTCAAGTCTCCCGTGGTCGTAATAGTATTGTTTTTTACTACTTGTTAATTTTATAGGCCAGTTTTTAGTGAGTATGACTGACGCAGTACCCCTATATGTAGTGTATTTTTGGTGATTTATTTAAATATTTACACTATAATTAGAGCCTTTGCCTAAGTCCTGTTGATTTCATTGATAGGGATTAGTTACCTCCTCTAAATAAATTAGACATAATCTTGATGATATCACAATAAATATTTAATTATGTCTAATTATATTAAGCCTTTTAAGCTTTTTAGTTACCTTTAGTAGGATTCTGAGAATCACTAATAGATTCAGAACCACTATATAAGGATGAAGAATCAGCTTCAGATACAGGGATACCTGTTTCTTTAGCTTTCGAGCTTGGTGTAGAAATCAGCTTGAAGCGCTCTCGAATACCAAGAGTTTTCTTAGAGCCAAAATCATAAGGACCCTCAGTAACTACTGGCAATACTTCCCAGTTTTCGATAATGGGAGGTGAGCTAGTAGTCCACTCTAAAGATAGACCACCCCAAGGATTATCACCAGCTTTTGGCCCATAGATCCAACTCCAAACCATGTTGATTAAGAATGGAAGTACGGATAAACCTAGAAGAATTGACCCATAAGTACAAATATGATTCAGAGATTCAAATCTAGGGTCATACATGGCAATTCGACGAGGCATTCCTTGTAAACCCAATTGGTGCATGGGTAGGAAGGTGAGGTTAGTACCAATTAAGGTGAGAACAAAATGAACTCGACCCCAGGTTTCGTTGTACATCCGACCTGTAATTTTGGGGAACCAGTGATAGATACCTGCATACAGACCAAATACTGAACCCCCAAAGAGAACATAATGGAAGTGAGCTACTACATAGTAACTATCATGGACGTGGACATCAAAGGGAACTGTTCCCAGAGTTACTCCACTTAGTCCTCCCATAACGAACATTGCTAATAGGCCAATTGCAAAAAGCATTCCGCTGGTGAAACGAATTTTTCCACCCCAGAGGGTAGCTACCCAACTAAAGATTTTTACTCCTGTGGGAACTGCAACAATTAAAGTGGAGATGGTGAAGAACATTCGCATCCAAGGTGGAGTTCCACTGGTGAACATATGGTGTACCCATACGAACAAGCCTACTAAGCAAATAGCAAGACTAGAGTAGGCGATCGCTTTATAACCAAATATTGGTTTACGAGCGTGAATAGGAATAACTTCTGAGAGAATGCCAAATATTGGCAGAATCATCAGATAAACTGCCGGGTGAGAATAGAACCAAAATAAGTGCTGGTAGACAACCACATCTCCGCCCATCTCTGGTCTAAAGAAGCCGGTGCCAAAGTTAATATCGAATAATAGCATTATCAACCCTGCTGCTAAAACAGGAGTGGAGCATAAAGCTAAAACTGAGGTGGCCAGAATTGCCCAGCAAAATAGGGGAAGTTGTCCCCATTTCATGCTAGGAACTTTCATTTTGAGAATAGTGGCGATAAAATTTAGGGCCCCCAGAATGGAGGAAGTTCCCACTAAGACGATACTAATAATCCATAAGGATTGTCCCCCGTTATTGGTAATAATGCTGAGGGGTGGATATGCTGTCCAACCACTTTGCGCTCCTCCCAGAGCTAAACTAGCAATTAATAATGCTCCAGCAGGAGGGTTGAGCCAAAAGGCGATCGCATTTAAGTTGGGAAATGCCATATCTCTTGCTCCTACCATCAGGGGAACAAGATAGTTCCCAAGACCACCAATGGCAGCAGGAATTATCCATAGGAAAATCATAATTGTGCCATGATTTGTCAGGAAAGCATTATATATCTCTGGTTCGAGAACGTCTGGATCTGGTGTATAAAGTTCTGCTCTTAGACCCATTGCCATTAGACCACCAAGCAGATAAAAGAAAAAGGCGGTAACAAGATATTGAATACCAATTACCTTGTGGTCTATGTTATAGCCGAAGTAGTGATACCATTTCCATGCTTTCGGATGTGATTTTGCTGGTTGTGGTTCAGTATCTAAAGGAATTTGTACTTGTGTCATCTGTAATTATTTTGACAATTACGAATTAGTTTTTGTAGAATTTGGGATTTGATTGATTGTGCTCTCAAACCCCATATGGCTTTTTTAGTGGTAAGCTGAGTGAATTTGATTTAATATTTCAGAATCTATTCCCACCTCCTGAGAGTAGGGACTGAGATATTCCTCGTCTGATAAATCAGCAGTATTTACTGCTATAGCCTGATTTAATTCTTGTTTTTGAGCAAAAGTATTTTCTACTACCCAAGCTTCGTATTCTTCTTGGGTTTGAACAACTACAGTTGTTCTCATTGCTCCATGATAAGCACCACAAAGTTCAGAGCAATAAACTGGATATTCTCCTATTTTGGTGGCAACAAAGCGCAGTTGGGTGTCTTTACCGGGAATTGCGTCTTGCTTCAGACGGAAAGCAGGTATCCAGAAAGAGTGAATGACATCTTGAGAAGATAGGTTAATTTGAATATCTTTATTTACAGGAATATGTAATTCTCCTGCGAAAACACCACTATCAGGATAGTTCATCAACCAACCATATTGAATACCGGTGATATCAACTGTCACATCTGCTGGTTTTCCTGCTTGTGTTGGATTTCCTCCGAAACCATATTTGCTAGCTACTCTTGTTGATTCCATTCCTTCAGTATCTGCAATTAGGGGAGCAGCGATAGCAGATCCTGATATCTGTGCTACTTGCTGGTGAGATGAACTATGATGATGAGCTACCATTGTACCATTTGGATCAAATCCACCCATCTGTCTATATATATCTACACTATAAATGCCAAGACAAATTACAATTATAGATGGGATTGCTGTCCAAAATATTTCTAATGGTAAATTTTCTCTAAAGTTAGCACCATCGCTATCGTCTCCTTCACGCCGACGAAATTTAATTACGCAAAAGACGATTGTGCCTTCTACTACTATGAATAAACCTATTGCTATAGTAAACATTATGTCAAAAAAATTATCAACCAGAGGCGCTTGTTCAGATGCTGCTTCTGGTAACAGATTATGATTTTGACCTGCCCATAAACTAATTATGGTTACTACTATACCAACTACTAAAGTTATTATTGAGACTGGTACTTTTTCTTTTTCTTCCATTTTACTTAGGTTGCTTTGTTATTCTGGTGAATTTCACCAAACTTACCCAAATCTCAGGTTTTAGTTTTGGATACTACTTTGATAATTCTTACGAAAATCAAGTTTTCACAGGCCACGAGCTTCCTTTTCCACAAGCTTAAAGTCTGTGGAAACTTTATGTACTTTACTTTATTTGGTTTGATTTTAGGTTAAAAACTTCCCTATTTTATAGTTTCGGTTGTTAACCATAGCCTAGTTGAAGTACCTGTGACTTTTTGTCATTTCATGGTCAACTACTTAGCTGAAAGTAACCATCCATTTATAAATAGATAGATTTGTTACTCTTTATAAATATTTTAAGTTCTTTCTACTTTGATCTACAATTTCTCTAAACAAAGTTTATTTTATTTTAACTATTGTATTGCTAAATTGTCCCCCATGGGTCAATAAGGTTAAGATTAAATATATACTTTTAAGTTTTATATCTTTTTAGTAATCTGAAATATAAATTTGGGAAAAATAAATAATTTAAACAATTTGTGGTATGATGAGGGGGGATATTATTTTAGATTATTGATTAAGTTTTGTGCATTTAAACGACTTATTATTGTATGCTTCCTTTGAGAAAATACCCTTCTAAATTCTGAATTCTAAGTTCTAAGTTCTAGCTTAATAATACGGGTTTTAAATAAGTATTAGCTGATCAGTACTACATTAGAAAATATCTAAAGTTATACTCAATTGGCAACAAGGTTTATGGGTGATTAAATATAAATAAATAAATAAATTATTAACACATAAGAAATTCTTAAGGAAAGTTTAATGGAATAGTAGTTAATCTATAGATCTGGCAATCCTATCTATTTTATTTGTACCCAAAATCTTAGGATCTCTTCTTGTGAGGGTTTAGAAGCAATGGGCAATGGACAATGGGCAAGAGTTTTGGAGTTGATTTCTGGTTTTTGAATTGTTATGACCATGATTCAGAATGCTATAGTTATCAGCAGAGGACAAAAAAGCTAAAAGAATGTGAAAAACTAAAAGAATATAACTCGGGAACGAAAAAAAGTAATACAATAAAAAGTATGGTAATTGTGTTATATTTGGTTAAGGATATTATTTATGTAGAAGCTGGAAAATCAGAAGGGAATGGTAACATAAATCTTTTTTAATTTAACACAACAAAAATTCCTTCAAAAACAAAAATTAACTGGAGATAAAGCTGACATTGGATGACCAGCCAATAAAAATACCTAAAAAAATTCCAAAAATCAAGAATAACTAATAAATAAGACTCTCACAATAAATATCTGGCATTTGAAATAATTTTGAACTAACATATAATTGGATAACTAAAAGTATTTCAAGTAGCCCAAAAGAGATTTAGGTTAAAACCTGATAAATATGGGTCTATTTTGTAGTAGCAGTTCCTGTTTAGCATCGGGATAAATTAGTTAAGTTTTAGGGTGACTTACTTGGGTAGTTTGAATAGTCATTAGGGTCTACTAAATAGATTTATAAACTTATCATGATTTTCAGAGTTTTAAGTACTGAATCTCTTTGTAAGAGGTCACAGAAAATTGTGCTCGCATCCAGATATTCCTATTGTCCCATCTTACTATCAATTTTTGGTGGCAAACATTAACATATTTAATATAAGCAGGACTTACCCCAATTGACTTTGAAAAACTTATATGTATCGGGGCGAATGGCATTTGCCATTAAGCTCAGGACAGGAAAGTGGGTAAGTTGTGATAACTATCTCAGAAAGGTCGGGTTTTGCTGTACGACATGAAAGACAGAGCAAGTGTGGCAGCTACATCGCCCAGCAAAAGGATAGTTATAGTAAGTATTAGACTATGTTCGGAGAAATTGGGGTTTACTCTTTAAGTCTTTTTAAGAAGTAAGAGAACTACCCCTAACAAGGACCGTGGAGGAGGGACTTTCCATGGTATGTCCGTAGAGATTAACGAGGAATTTATAGAGGAGGTAGTCAGATATATTGTCCCTTATTACCTTCCAATAGGGTAAACCCAAAATGCTAATTTTTGAGCTATGTGAACTAGAAACTAAATACTTTTTAAATAAAACAAAAGGCTAAAGCCTTTATTATTGAGTCCTTTTATATTTAATGAGTAAACCCTAATTACCCAAAATAATGCTACACTTATATCAAACTTCAATTATTAAGTAATTTATATGGGCTTAACCACCTTTTTGATGATTAGTGCCCTAGTGGGGTTTTGATTATTTTTGGGTTGTATGGAGGTTGCATGAAACTTTCCTACCTACTCCTCCCCCTAGAGATAGGAGGATTATTCCGAGCTCCATAAAATGTAAAAAGTTTTTGAGAAATAGTACAATGTAATAGGAAGTTTATAACAGGAATTACATACCCACAGAGAAGAAAGGGGGCTTGTTTCCCTAATTATTTTTCAAATCACGAAATATGGTTTGATAACCCTCTTTCTGTGTAATGCCTGAAAAAATAAAGTTTTTTGAAAATTGGTAACAGATATAACAATAGATTATAAAAAAAAAAAATTAAAATAGGAAGACTTTGTAAAGCTCAATAACTATGCAAATACTATCCTTTATAGTGACAAAAATGATTCACCTTTATTACCTTGTCAATAGTTAATGTTTAGTTAAATTAGTAACAATAATAATCTAAAACTTATGGCAAATTCTGTTTTAAAGAACAATGGAGTTATTTGCTCCCAGTCTCAAGCACAGGAACGTATACGTGGGTTAGTATGGAAACTATGTGTAGCGACCCTAGCATTGATGGCTATTGGTAGTGCAACCAGAGTGATGAATGCTGGTTTGGCTTGTCCTGACTGGCCTTTGTGTTATGGTAAGTTAGTACCAATGGCACAAATGAACCTACAGGTGTTTTTAGAATGGTTTCATCGCTTAGATGCAAGTTTAATTGGCTTTGGCGCGATCGCTCTGATGGGTTTATCATGGTGGAATAGACAGGAACTCCCTAGTTGGCTGCCATGGGCATCTACCTTTGCTTTGGGTCTAATAGTTTTTCAAGGTGTACTTGGCGGATTAACAGTTACAGAATTATTACGTTTTGATATTGTTACTGCTCATCTAGGTACAGCCTTACTTTACTTTACGACTTTGTTAGTAATAGGTATGTCAATGGTCCAATACAAAGGTACTGGGAATGTTGGTAAATTACCTTGGGTGGGATTAACTGCTGCTGTTCTGGTATATCTACAAAGTTTATTGGGTGGGTTAGTGGCTTCTCGATGGGCATTGCATCAATGTTTTGGTATTGCAGAACTTTGCACGGTAATGAATAGTCACCTGGCTGGGGTTGTCCCTCCAACTGTAGCAGTAATAACATTAGTGGTAATGGTGTGGCGGACCTCTGCTTTACATCCGCTGCTGCGAAATTTAGCAAACTTGTCTTGTTTATTAGTATTGATCCAGATAGGTTTGGGGGTTATGACTTTCCGGTTACGCCTACAAATTGAGCTATTAACAGTATCTCACCAAGCTGTAGGAGCAGCATTACTAGGAACTTTAGTGGCTTTTACTGTTATTGCTTTACGGGATCGACAAGTTATAAATGTCTAATTGTTAATACAGATACAGTAATTTACCCCTCTTTTGTGAGTTATTAGATTAGAAATGTTAGCTATAGCTATTAGCTAACCTTCTACGGAGGAACTGTCTTAACAGCTAAAATAAAAACTGTTAGATTCTAAAGGATTTTGCTTTTATCAATCTCCTAATATCAAGTTGCATTGATTAACCACAATATGATAAAGATAGCATACCGATGGGAGGGTCATCTTTGAAAAGTTTAGGGATTTTGAGTCCTTGGCTTTCCGGTTCGGTAGGTTTGAAGTTCTGTAGCTTTTTGATTAGCTCGGAAACAGATTTCTGGGCTGTAAGAGAGAGGTTATCTAAAGATGAAATAGCTGATTTATTTGGCTAATTAATGGAACTTGATATAATCTAGATGTGTAGTGCTATGCAAATAACTAAATTTTTAAAATTTGCTAACATCAAAAATGAACTGGCACTAAATATCTATTTCTATATTGCTGATCAAGTTTAGATGATAGAAATCATAACCAGTTTAACAGAAAATTAATAAATAAAATCCATGCAAGAAGTTATTTCTCATAGTCTTCCACGACGCCATGACAATATTCTACAGGTTCTCAAAAGCTATTATCAACTTACAAAACCTCGCATTATTCTGCTGCTATTGATTACAACGGCAGCAGGAATGTGGCTGGGGGCAAAAGGAGAAGTGTCTCCCCTTCTTTTGTTCGTGACATTAGTGGGTGGTACATTGGCTTCTGGTGCCGCTAATGCTATTAACTGTATATACGATAGCGATATTGACTATATTATGGAGCGTACTCGCTGGCGACCTATTCCATCTGGGAGGGTTAAACCTCGTGATGCTCTGATTTTTGCATTGACTTTGGCGGGGATATCATTTACTTTGCTGACAGTTTTTGCTAATTTACTAGCTGCACTGTTGGCAATGTCGGGAATAGTTTTTTATGTTGGCATTTACACTCACTGGCTAAAACGTCACAGTGTTCAAAATATTGTAGTTGGTGGGGCTGCTGGTGCTATTCCTCCGTTAGTGGGTTGGGCGGCAGTTACAGGAGAATTGAGTTGGGCCGCTTGGTTACTGTTTGCAATTATTTTTGTCTGGACTCCTCCTCATTTTTGGGCATTGGCAATTTATATTCGTGATGAATATCATGAAGTTGGGGTGCCTATGTTACCGGTGATTGAGGGAAATGAGGAAACTGCTAAACAGATTTGGGTCTACACTCTGATTTTGATTCCTATGACGCTATTGCTGGTTTATCCGTTACATGCAAGTGGAGCACTTTATGCAGTATTAGCGACTTACCTTGGTGCTATTTTTATTAAAAGAGCTTGGCAGTTGTTGAAGGACCCTTCTAATAAGGATGTGGCGCGATCGCTATTTAAGTATTCTATCTACTATATGATGTTGTTATGTTTGGTAATGGTGATTGATAGTTTACCTTTTACTCATGAAGTTACTACTGCTGTAGCTGATGGTTGGCAAACTTTCGTTGGTGGTGCCATCGCAATTTGATCTTAGGAGTTTATGTACAAGTAATTTGTACAAATTTCATTTGAGATTAATTTTGAAATTTAGCTTCTATAAAAAAACTGTTTGGGTGATTTTTACCGAAAAATTGGGTTTAAAGCTTCCCCCATAAGTGGGCGACTTTTTAGTTGATTTTTTTCCACAGGTTATGTCCTTCTTACTTTTTAGTTCACAAGAAGAAATATATTAGTCGCGGGTGGGCATGCCGAGACTTTACGGCGCTTTTCAAGTTGATGAACTACATCGCCATAACCAAAATCTTGTAGGGACGTTGCATAAGAGCGTCCCTACTGTGGTCGACCAACATAAAAAATGCTGTAAACGGACGGGTCGGCCAGTATAAGAGTACTGCCAAAGTAGCAGCGGCCCGTGAGATGTCAACCCGACGAGGGACTAAGGTTCGGTTTTTTCCCCGTGCCTAATGACCGTGGAGGATGTCAAACAAGTCTTTAGTTTCAATTAGAGAATATAATTTTGTTTAAGGTAGGTATTTTGCCTACCTTTTTCTTAGCTTTAGATTATCTAAAATCATTTTTCAAAACAATAGGATTTACCTACCCTCCTATCCTGAGTGTGAAGGCCAATGCCAGAAAGCCCGGATATATGGTGTCCTTATATGAAGCGTGGGTAGGTCCTGAACAAAGGAATAAACAAATAAGCTTTTGTGTATTGGGATGCTGTTTGCAGAACCTATTAGAAAAATCAGGCGATCGCTTTCTGGGAGATGAAATAGCGATCGTCTATTTGTAGTTAAAGCTTTGGTTATTTGTAGTTAAAGCTTTGGTGGTATAAAGTGAGTAATGAGTTATGATGGTTTGGTTATGAATGGTTTGTTGATGGGGATATCACTCTTGGTTTGAGAAAGAATAGTCACCTTTGTTCCTCTGGGAAGTTGGAGAAGTTGTTTGGTGGTTGCGGATGAAACCAAAACCCGATTTTGTGGTCTGTCTGTTTGAAGTCGATATATGTTTATAGCGGTTTTCAAATGGATGAACTACATTACCATAACCAAAACCTTGTAGGGACGTTGTATAAGGGCGTCCCTACTGTGGTCTACCAAGATGAAAACTTCTGTAATAGGGCGATCGCTCTTCCCAAGTTGAGACAAGAGCAATGGTTCTCTATAATTAAAGTATAAAATCTATAGCAAGTTTAATTCAAATAAGCGACAGATGGAACCAGATAAGAAATCCCCAGACTTCTAGCAAGGCAACTGGTAGCAAGGACAGCAATTCCCCAAATAAGACCCAGAAAAGGTTTCAGGAGATTTAGCGAATTCAAAAGGGTTATGGGTAAGGCAGGTCCCGGACTAGCCTGGCATCATCTTGTTGCACAAACTACTTCAAATTTACAGATTTTTGGTGCAGAAGCGATTCATAATACAGGGAATTTACTTCCCTTAGAATATGGTTCTGGGTCTATTCACCAAGAAATAACCAATTTTTATAACTCTATTCAACCAGAGCTAACTGGTTCTGAAAGGATCACGGTGAGAGAATGGATCGGCAGACAATCTGTTGGAGAAAAATAAGACTTTGGTGTTAGAGTAGTTAGAGCTTTTGGAGGTAGAATTTAATGCTGACTTTAGATGTAGAAAAAATTTTACAGCATTTTTCATATCGGTCGACCACAGTAGGGACGCCCTTATGCAACGTCCCTACAAGGTTTTGGTTATGGCGATGTAGTTCATCAATTTAAAAAGCGCTGTAAATTCGATTCCCAATGAGGTTGCTTGGGAAGATTCTGAAAGGATGACGTTGAGAGAATGGATCGGCAGACAATCTGTTGAAGAACAACAAGACTTTGGTGTTAGAGTAGTTAGAGCTTTTGGAGGTAGAATTTAATGCTGACTTTAGATGTAGAAAAAATTTTACAGCATTTTTCATGTCGGTCGACCACAGTAGGGACGTTGCATGCAATGTCCCTACAAGATTTTGGTTATGGCGATGTAGTTCATCAATTTAAAAAGCGCTGTAAATTCGATTCCCAATGAGGTTGCTTGGGAAGATGTGGTGCAGTTGGAGCAACTTGACGATCGCGTTGCCATAGCTAATGACTTTTGTCCTAATATCGTTGGTGTGAATGATGGTTGTATTGAGTGGTGTCCGAAGGAGGAACCGCTAAGTGATTTGGAAAAATTGGTTTGGTGGTGGGTCGTTCGTCCAGAACTGGGGGCAGCAGTAGCTCTTGAAGCTCCACTGGAACTAAAAAGGATTATTGGTAACTATATTTTGGTGAGTTATTGAGGGCGATCGTCTGTTTGTAGTCAAGACTTTAGTCGTATCAAGTTGGTGGTTGGTCCGGTGGGTTTGGTTAGTAATGGATGGGTTGTTGGTGGGGTAAATAACAGCTATTGCTTTTCTAATGTTCAGAGGGAAAAAAGCGATCGCTCCTTCAGCATGATTAGTTTTGGCAGGAGCGATCCGTCTTTATGCGAAATTGGGTTGAGTACAAGGAATATTAAATTCCTATGCCTGTTTGAACTAGCATACTTAACAAGCCAAACATACAAGCCGAGTTTACAGTTTTAAACGTAACCATCCCATGACTCTTCCCGGATGTGTATTACTCAAATTGTTGATACGACGACGTTTAACCTGGGTATTTGGAGCTTCCCCATCCAAATTAGACTCTTGAATTTCTATACTGCCGTTGTCGAAAACCGAGGAAACGACTCCAACGTGTCCCCATTTATTGGTAGGAGTAGAGTCAAAGAAAATAATATCACCTATCTTAGGTTGCTCGCTACCACTGAACCTAATCTTATCAGCTTGTTCTGCTGAAAGTGAGGAACCAGGTTTATTAAAGTTGATGAAACCATACTTAGCTCCACCATTACCCCCCATCGGATTCATTTTAACGCCTAGCTCTTCAGTAAATCGTTTAACAAAGCTTACGCATTCTCCGTTATACAAATTGGGATCACGGGGAGGCCTTGGCCTTGCATACCAGGGAGGCCGAATTGCAAGTTTATGATTTAGATCATCAAGAGCGGTAGTGATTTTTGGGTTCAGGTCATCTTTCTCCTTCCCATTCAAACCAAAATAAGCTTCTTGATCATTCGGTTCAATATTGGTCCGGAACCTTTAGTAATCACACCCTCAGAATTGGTAGTCCAGATATAAGCTTGACCATTCCTGGCATTCTGACCTTGGAGTTTGATACATTTTTGTTACAAATGAGTAGACTATTTATTAGGATTCAGCAGTCAGAATAAATGGCTTCAATACCATTTTTTAGCTCAGAAATCATCTTTTTCATGAAATAGACTTCTCCTGTCAAGTCTTTTTATCCCTCTGACTATTCATAACATTCTTTTTTTTAATCTGGTATGACAGCTGTTAGCTCCTACTAGATATACTGGTTCTGCGTAAGTCCTATAAAAGTAATATTCATCTGAAAAAAAACTAATGATAGTACTGACAATTTCATTTTGATAGTACGCTATATATAGCGTACCTGTGTAAGTCCTGAGCATTTATATTTTTTTTTACCCTATGCTTGTTATACTATAACTTATAATTGTTATAGTCATTTCAAATAAAAATAGAAAACTTTTTCTGCACCAAACGCGAGTTATAGCAAGAAATACTTGTCTCAATATAAATTAAAATGACTATAAATGTGAAAAATATTAGTAATTGTTTAGTAATTATCAGGTGAGTAATGAGTAATTTTCAAGTATGCGATCGCGATTTAACCGAGGCCATATTATCTAATTATTTGCAAGGTGATAGTATGGCAGTGGATACAGAAACAATGGGGTTGTTGCCAGGGCGCGATCGCTTATGTTTAGTCCAGTTATCCGACCCTCTTGGCCAAGTCACAGCAATTCGTATTCATAAGGGGCAACAAGAAGCACCAAATTTAAAACAATTAATGGAGGCCAATAATATAGTTAAAGTATTTCATTTTGCTAGATTTGATGTAGCAATGTTGCAGCATTATTTAGATATTAAAGTTTCCCCAATTTTTTGTACCAAAATTGCTAGTAAATTAGCACGAACTTATACAAGTAAACATGGTTTAAAAGATTTAGTAATGGAGTTAGAAAAAGTAGAGTTAGATAAATCTGCCCAAAGTTCTGACTGGGGAAATGCAGAGAATTTAACAGAGGAACAATTAAATTATGCTGCTAACGATGTGCGGTATTTATTGAGTGCCAGGGAGAAGTTAATTAAAATGTTGAAACGAGAAGAAAGGTGGGAGTTAGCACAGCAGTGTTTTGAATGTTTACCCGTATTTGTAGGATTAGATTTGTTGCAATATAAGGATATTTTTGAGCATTAATTAACTTGGGTTTTGTGGGGCGATATTTGTCTTTTTTCTGCTATTTTTAGCAGCTCAAAACAGATTTTAAATTGATGAACTACATCGCCATAACCAAAACCTTGTAGGGACGTTGCATAAGGGCGTCCCTACTGTGGTCGAACGACATGAAAAATGCTGTAATTTGAGCAATTTTTTCCATCTATTTAGCGAGAACTCTAATATATACAGGACTTACGCAAAGAAACCCGGTTAAGACAGTAAATCATTATTTTTAACACATAGATATCTACGAGAAACCCGGTTTCTCAGTTTGCCTGCGTAAAGTCCTGATTTATTTATAACCCAGATAAAGAGGTAATTACAGCATAGAAAAACTAGGAAGATATCCTCTTGTCGGGGCGAATAGCATTCGCCCCTAACCATTCTATGACGGCGATACCCATCACCCAATCATCCTCACAACAACCCTCGATAACGAATAAACAATAAAATAACCGCCCACGAACCAAATGCAACTTTTATTGCCACCAAAATATTCAGTATGGGGATAATTCCTCCACTAAAGAACTCTCCTAATGTTCCTGGGGGTAATTCCCATCCCATCAGAGTTATCCCTGCCAATACAATGAATACTAAGACAGAAATCTTTTCCCAGGTAGCAGCATTCCATCTCTTATATATCTTTTCCATCTCCTCCGATGATGAAGTTATAGCAATTAAACCAATAGCGGTTCCTCCTGCTACCCCAGCAGCAAAACCACCCCCCGGACTCAGATGCCCCCGAATTGCTAACTCAATACTTACCAAGGCAGAAATAGTCGCTCCCAAACGTGCCAAAACTATTGAAGGGCGATCGCTAAATTGATAAACCTTTTCCGTAGGTTGTTCATTCGCCAATAAAAAACGGACACCCAAAATAGCGATCGTAAACACTACCACTTCAAAAATTGTATCATAGAGTCGATTTCTAAAAATAATACCAGAAACCGCATTAGCTACTCCACTGTCGCGCACTATTAACTCAACAACAGAAACTTCATCCCCTAGTGGCGTTCCCTCCGACATAATTAACACTTTGACAAACAAAGCTATTCCCGCTAAAAAATAAACCCATTTCATTAATATGTTTCCTCCAACTCCAAATTAGGTATATTTATATATCTCACAGTTACTTCTGGTGAAGTTAGTTCCTTTTCTATAATTTCAAATAGACGATGCACTCTAATAGCAGTGTGATAAATTGGTTTGCCCTCCAGTTCTAACTCCCCTGGTTTGCTACAAATAGCATGAACTTCTTTTGTCAGTAACCCCCATTCTAAAGCTTGTTGATTTGGATATTCCACTAATTCCAAACGCAAATGGTATTGATCAACAATTTTTCTAATATTAGGGATGAGTTCCCCAAAAGATCCCTCAGTTTCTGCCTCAACTTCCTTAATTATTCCCAAACGCATTACTAAAGAAGAACGAACTGCTATCACATAAAGGGTAACAGCTAACATTGTTCCGACTAAAGCTTCAGTTAAAGCTACATCAGCAGCGCCTAAAACTACATAAACTAATGCTGCTACTGCTCCTAAAATAGCTCGGGTAATAAGACCATTATAGGGATTAACTTGAAATACCAGTATCAAAGCCGTCAACGGTAACAGCGCGATTATAATATAAACATAAATATCCATTATTTTTTTAACTTTTACCTTTTAACTTCTGTGTATCGGAACTCGAACAATATGCCAAAACATACCCCAAAACCGTATTCCAAATTGCCAAAGTAATAATTGCTAGTAGCAACAACGGCCATTCACTAGGTATTTTCAGGAGTAAACCAACAACAATACTCATTGAACCCAGAGTATCAGCTACCGAGAGACTATGGAGCTTAAATAACACCGATCTGTTACCAATTAAAGGAAATGTTCCCCAAAACCAGAAGATAACCCCGATAACCATTAAACCATAACTGAAAATGTCAATCATATTTCGTTTAACCTTTTGATTAAATGCGCCAGTAGCATTAATCCCGCATTACCCACACTCAGGATAATTACTGCAACTAGCCCAATAGACCAGTCATCCCGCAAAACCGACACAACTAACATCATAATTGAGGTTTTAGTAGCAATACTAGCAAAAGCCAGCATTTTTTGCCAAATATCATCATCCTGCCAAGCTTCATAAATGGGTATGAGCAAAGCCAAAATCATAGTAATTAAAATATAGTTCATCTTTTTCTGCTCCTTTGAACTTGGTGTACTTCATACCACCCCTCTTCGTGATATTTCAAGACAATAGTTTTAGGGGTAAAAGTAATCAAAAATATATCCAGAAATATTAATCCTGGTGTTCGTCGAGGTTTAACACTTTCTGGGACCACAACTTCATCATTATGGGGATGAACCATAATTTCTATTGCTTCAATATAAGCTTGGGGAATAGCGACAATAATTTCCCACAATACTCGCAACCAATCATTTAATGCTCCCAAAGATGTTTTATTACGAGGTAATAACAAAGCAATACTAACACCAATAATAATATTTGCCAGACCTAAGTCAGCAGTTAATAAAAACCAAATTGCCAGTCGTAGTATTATATTAAGAAGAGAGGGTGCATCCATGCTATTTATCAATTAAAAATTAATTAATTATATCATGTTTGTATAATTAGTTCTAGTAAAGTTTTTATTTGTAGTTTTGCTTAATCAGGATTTACCCACCCATATGAAATTATGCAGTATTTGCAAGGGTTAAGGCTCTTCTCCCCTACTATATATGGTATTTTCTGAGTCAGAGCGTGTTTATTTTATAGCGCTTTTCAAATTGATGTCATAACCAAAATCTTATAGGGATCTTGCATAAGGACGTCCCTACTGTAATCTATCGTGCAAGAAAACTGCTGTAAAATATCAAAAAGGAATAGTTGAAATACTTTCAATAAATTGAATACTTTCAAAATAATAATGAAAACAAGAAGTATATTTGGCAGATAAAAAGACATTATCCCTTCCCTACAAAGCAGGCAAAAAGTATATAGCAATCCTATTTTATTCATGGCAAAAATCTCACTGCTTTTTAGGTAACAGGGAACAGGGAAAAGAGAATAGGTAAGAGTTTTAAAAGTTTTATTTACTTATTGAAGTGTCGCAACTTATGCGCGGACTACTATAGTCTTACAGTAGTTAACCTAAATTATATTCTTGAGCTTTACTTCCGATAAACCCGGAGTCTTATTACACTTAATTTCATATCATGTTGATAAATGTAATTGCGCCCATGCTATCCAGAAGAGTAGAAATGTTGAATATCGCAATAAAACTTTATAGATAAAATTAAACTAACCCTATCCCAGCCAATTGCTACCTCAAGCAGATGAGTTTTCTAAACCAATGAACATAACTTATCTGTTGACACATATAAGTTTTAATATACGAAGTTTATATAATATCGTTTTTCCAAATTATTGAGGTATTTATATTAGCTGTAAAATCAAATAAGCAATTAGGCAACTATAGCAATCTCATATTGGTCGCAACAGATATAATAGTAAGAATAACAAATATAAGAAAAATACAAAAAATGAATATTGTAGATGAACTAGATGATTTTATTAATCAAAAATGCATAGTCCAAATAAATGAAAAGCGCCTTGGCAGTAAAATTATCTTGTTAGGAACATTCTACCATGAAGTCAAAGAATTATTAAATGTTTCTCACGGTTTTATTAGTGAATGTAAAAACCAAGCATTATTTCATGGTGTATAAAGTTTAATACTTCAGCTATATTTAGAGATAAGGCTACTTAAAGGCGGTCAAAAAAAAGGAAAAAATTGACCGCTTTAGGGCGCAAAACTATCTTAAGTTATCAGATTTAAAAACTATTTATAGAAGCAATGTTCTGTGGTTTTTGATATCTTATTCTCTCATACAATAGCAACATGGAGATAGGGGCTCCTAGTAAACCATTGAATAATTTTGGCATCTAGTCCATTATCTCAAAAAGCAATCACATCACCTGGACTAATATCGGAAAATATTCTATTGATTTTGCTACTCGTATTTACTTGAGTTATGGTATAATAGCCCTCGGTAATTGTGTCCATGCTATCCAGAATAGTAATATTAATATCAAGCTCATAAACCCAATTAGATGATCAAGTTCTTCGATCGCTCTTGGTAACTTAATCGCCAATTTTTTAAAAATATATAGATATGCTAGCCAACCAATAGCTATCGTTATCAATGGTTTGATAATATTTTTGATGCTATAAGCTTCATAATAAACAGCATTTGCTACTATCAAACCGCCGAGCAATAGTGCCATTGCCCACCAAAAACCAAAGTTGACTTTGATTTTTTCCTGGTTTTTCTGGTGAGGCAAAAAAATGAATTTAGCAAAAGAAATTGCTGTTCCTACTGCTGCAATATTCATCGCAATATCCTGCCAGGGGAACAGATTTTTCGAGGTTAACACTTTGGCTCCAAAACCAGAAAGTAAGGGAAAACCAGAAATAGAAAAACTAGCGATCGCTAAAGCCACCCAAATTTGGTTGTCAATAGGGTGCTGCTGTAATTCCTTAAAATTACGACTAGGCAAAACTCCTGTAATTAAAAACAAAGCAGATTTAACCAAACCGTGAGTCAAAGCATAGAAACCTCCTACTACTGGGGCAGCAAGTACAAAACCTAACTGAGAAATGGTGTGAAATGCTAGCATCCGCTTAGTATCTTTTTCAAATACTGCAAAACAAACTCCTAAAAGTGCCGTACTAACCCCAAAAAATCTAACTATCGGATCAATTTCTTCTAAAATTAGGGCACAACGTACCAATGGAAAAACCCCTGCCTTAACTACCACTCCCGACAAGATTGCCGATACTGGACTTTCTGATTCGGAGTGAGTTAGGGGCAACCATAACCCCGACACAAATATACCACCTTTTACCAATAATCCCAAAAATATCAGGGCGATCGCTTCTGAAGGTGCACCTTGCAGACCAATAAAATTAAAGGAATGATGTGTTTGATATACTAAAACTGCCCCCACTAGATAAAACAGCATTGCCGTATTACTGACAAACAAATAGCGTAACCCTACCCAAATAGACCTATCGCTACGAGGATAAGCTATCAGTAGGAAAGAAGCAATACTAATTACCTCCAAAGCTACATACAAACTAATAAAATCTGCACAAATAAAACTAGCATTAACACTACCATGCAGAATAGTTACTTGCATATAGAAAAAAGCTGTTTTCTGCCTATCCCAACAGTAAAAAATTACCGCTGCTGTTACTATAGCATTAGTAATAATAAAAAAACCACTCAATTGATCGATAGTTAAACTAACACCAAAACTATCTAATAACTGTATATTTACAGGGAATGGATCTGAGAATATATATAAGGCATAGTCAGCCGAAATAAATACTACTCCTAATACTAAAAAGCGGTCTAGTTTCGGTAGTAAATAAATAATAAATCCTATAAAAAATGGTAATGCCATCCAGGCGATCGTAATATTGGTCATAAAAGTAAAAAGTCAAAATTCACCCATTCAAAAGCAATAAAAAAGGAAGAATTTGGGAAGTAGTAAATGCGATAACTGTATAACCAGATTTAATGTCATCTATAGCACCTAGCGCAGATAGTGAGGTACAGTTAAAAACTAATCTCTGTTCACTATTTACTAAAGTTATTAGGACTTACGCAACGGCACTATGTATAGTGGCAATATCTTAAAAATAATAATTTTTGGCACCACATATAGCGGTACTGCGTAAGTCCTGAGTTATAAAACTTTCTACCTCACGCGCCTCTGAAGCTGCTGTAAGTTTTGGGGTTGTTTATATGTGGCTATGATTTTTCTTTAATGGCGATAGCACTTCCCATCTCTACCCTTTTCGATGTTCTGTAGCATTTCATCTGTGC
Organism: Trichodesmium sp. MAG_R02; assembly: GCA_023356605.1. Classification (GTDB taxonomy): domain Bacteria; phylum Cyanobacteriota; class Cyanobacteriia; order Cyanobacteriales; family Microcoleaceae; genus Trichodesmium. The sequence continues at coordinate 21,968 of JAKQYE010000001.1, forward strand.
GACAGCCGAAAACTCCTAATTATGTAACATGGAGCATTTTAGATGTGGCCAAATAATAGTTTCATAGCTTAATTTAGCAATGCCTAAGTTTTCTGCTTCTTTCCTCCTCCTTCCTATCGAGATAATTGTAATATTGTTCACCTCGTTATCAATTCTCATCGTATATTATTTTCTTCGATCGCTTTAGTTTCCAGAGTAGGATTATCTTTTGCTAATTTCATCACACCCACCAACATTAAAGCTTGAATTGAAAAGCCAATGACAATAGCAGTTAAAATAACCGCTTGGGGAACAGGATCCGAATAATTAACAATTTTGTCTGTAGCTACAATAGGGGTAAATACACCATCTCGCGATGCTACCAACACGTAGCAAGCAATAACTCCTGTACTCATAATATCCATTGAGATAATTTTCATCACCAAATTTTTCTTAGAGACGATGCCGAAAAATCCACATAATACGGTGGAAAATATACAAGCTTCTAACATATAATTTCACTATTTAGTAGTCAATAATTGGTTTAAATATTCAGATTTTACAAGGCAATATGACAAAATAATCTACTTAATGGAATTTTAGCAAATTTTCAGCCCAAACAAATCCTAAGCTCTCTTTATAAGAGATAAATACATCGATTTTTTCATCTACAGTACTTCAAACAATTTCATAAATATTTGCTACAAATGAATAGGGAATTTTTTATAAGCCAGGAGGACAGAGTCAGCAGTCAGAGTAAATTACTTTAATCCCACATTCCGCACTTCTTAACATTAAATTGATAAGTTTTATTTATCTATCACCCCGAATTATTTCCCTGAAAGCTTTATCGATATGGGTATCAATTTTCACTTTCATAAAGAATTGTAACTAATTTTCTCATAAAAAATTGGTTATTGATAAGATGTATTGATATTAAGTTCTATAATGAAGGTTTTTCCTATAAGTCTATTTGAAAATGTAGATATATATAAAGATATATGAAGCTCTGCGGAATGTCGGTTTAATACAATTTTTTAGTTTGGAAATTCTCTTTTTGGTCAAAGGGATATATCCTGTAAAATCCTTTTATTGGTCTTCTCATTTATAATATTCTTTTTTTTAAATTGGTATTATAACCAACATATACAGTAAGGGTTAACCATTGTTAACCCCCTAAAAATGCTTTATAACTTCATCTGCATGGGTAAGTCCTGAGCTAATCACTTGACAAAACTTAACAAAACGGTAAGATATTAATATCTTAAGCTTGTGCAAAATGTCTCTAAGGTATCATCAAATATATCTAAAGTTCGTATTCTTGATGGCCCTAGTTAACTGATACCAAATGATCAATGTACAAGCACAAAATACCAAAATAAAATGCCTTTTTTCCCTAAATTGCCATGCTCTAAATTTTTATTTTGGAAAGATATCTTAAAGATTATAGACAACAGCTACAAACTCTAATTAGTTACTAAAGTAATTACTGTCACTTCTGGTGGACAAAATAATCTCCCTGGAAAATAAGTTCCTAAACCACGATTCACATATAAAAAATTATTTCCAATTCTATGCAGTCCCTGAGACCATTCCCAATACTCAACTATTTTGTGACATTCTCCCACAAATGGTACAAAAGGTCGTAGAAATTTGGGGATGAGTTTGCGAATAGGTTCTGCGAATTGGGGGAGAGGTCCAATAAAAGGTAGTCTAATCTGACCCCCGTGAGTATGACCTGAAAGTTGTAGATCAATACGCCATTTTTGTAATACTTTTGCTGTATCAGGATTGTGGGATAAAACAATCCGAGGAACTATTTCATTTATGGAGTCCATAACTGTAAGTGGTTGGAAGTTACCAGACCAATAATCTTCTAATCCCACTAAAGCTAAACCTGAACCCAGAGGATAGACAACTTGGTTAAGTAAGATGGAAATACCAATGCTAGTAAAAGCTTCTATAATTTTATGCTTGGCCCCAGGATGTTCTACATCGTGGTTACCAAGTACAGCATAAACTCCAGCACGACTTTCAAGATTTTTCAACCGTAACACCAGATCATCTACAGGAGTGGGTTCATCCGTGATAAAGTCTCCTGTAAGTAGAATCAAATCTGGTTCGACCTCATTGGTAATGGCGATCGCTTCAGATAGTAGCCTTTCAGATAGTCGTTTCCTATCATAGTGGAAGTCTGAGAGGTGTACAAGTGTTGTGTTCTGTAAATTTTTAGGCAACCCAGTAATTTTCAGGGTTAAGCGATCTACCTGCAATTGGCCTGTTAATATCCTATGCATAGTATATAGACTCTTACTATACCCGGGCCTTTATAGCATAGCAAAATAGAATATTAGTTGTGGAGTTTGGGACAGAAAACAAGATAAACTTACCCAAAATTGGCAAGGTAAAGTTTATTTACCCATGGACTATTACCAAATAGTTTTCAATCCTATTATCGTTATGATTAGTCGTAAAGCTGATGTGGTTATTATATAACTTTATTCTTAGCAGTTTTCTCATGGTAGATAAATGTAGGCAGGTTCCTAGGAATGTCCCTACAAGAGTTTTTGTTTAAAGAAGTCTGTTCCAACTTTCATGAAAACCGCTATATTTAATACCAAATGAAAAAAATAACCCCATAGTACCTTAACTCTTAAATCCTGACTTAATCATTCTATTAAAGAACGTCGCCAATGAAATAAATTTTCTAACCAATCTTTAACTATTTGATTATTCTCTCGTTTTTGTCTTAACCATGCTGTTGCTGTTTGAGCATTAATTTCTGATATGGTCGGCCAAATATGAGGTAGTTCGGCGATCGCTTCTATTTTTATTCCTTGACGAATAGCTAATGCCATAACATGAATGATCTCGCTTGCTTGATTTCCTACCACTGAAACACCTAAAATTTTGCCATTATTATGACCTACAATTTTACAATATCCTGTTGTTTTGCTTGAAATTTGTGCCGAATCTAGATTTTTGAGATATTGCCTATTTACCAATACTTTTTCTCCATAACGTTGTCTAGCTTGTTGTTCAGTTAAACCAACTCTTGCTAATTGTGGGTCTGATAATATTGCCCAAGGAATACCACTATAATCAACTGAAAAAATAGGTAAATAGAGAATATTTTTTATTGCTATTTTAGCTTCATAATTAGCAACATGAGGAAATGAATATCCACCTATTAAATCTCCACAACCATAAATTCGATAATTACTAGTTTGTAGCTTTTTATTTAATAACAATCTATGGTTATTAAATCTTACTCCTACTGCTTCTAGGTTTAATATTTGTAAATTTGGTTTATTACCCAATGCCAAGATAATTTCATCTACTTCTATAGCTTCGTTTCTTACTAAAATCCATTTTTTCTCTTCTATTTTTCTGACTTGAGATATTTCTGTTTGAGTTAATATTCTAATACCTTCTGCTTCTAACTGAGCTTGAACTAAAAATGCTGCTTCTGAATCTTCTTTACCTAAAATATGAGAATTTTTTACTACTATAGTTACTTGAGTCCCTAACCTAGAAAAACTTTGTGCTATTTCTATTGCACTGAGGTCTCCACCAATAATAGCTAAAGTATTAGGAATTTTTGATAGTTGTTGAATTTGTCTGGAAGTAATAAATCCGATGCTTGTTAATCCTGGAATTGCTGGTACTATAGGTTGAGATGGAGTAGCTAATAAATATCTGCGTGAGCGTAGATGTCTTCCTTTTACCACAAAAGCTAGATGAGGGCGATCGACAAATTTTCCCTCACCAAAAATCACGTCTATTCCTAAACTTGCTAGAACTGCTGGTTCATATTTTGCTAATTGATTATCAACTACATAATTAGCATACTTTTTTGCTTTTTCAAAGTTGACCGAAATCTCTCCAAAATCATCACTGCCTTGATAAATACCAAACTGTTGTTTGTGTTGTATTTGTTCGACAAAATTTGCTATTTGACTGATAATTTTGTTGTGATTAAATCCTTGAGTATTACCAAAAATGGGGGAGCTAACTGTATTTATTTCTGTAGGAGTAGGTTCTATTAGAGCCACACGACCTTGAAGTTTTGTTGCAGTTATAGCTGCATAAATACCTGTTATTGTTCCACCTATAATTACTACATCGTAGTCAAGCATAGTCTATAAAAATTTTTCTTTTTCCCTATTGACCTTTAAGTCATTTTCCCTCTCAAAAATCTCAAAGTATCTCTAGGTAATTATCCTAAGAGTTAACATCTATATAGGTAGAGGGGTTTAATTATCCCAGGACTTACCCACCCAGATTAAACTAAAGGCCCTTACTAAATAGGATAGTTCTACATAAGTCCTGTATCCATCAAATAGTAATGGATATTCAAAATCGTGAGAAGAAATTGAGAGGTTATTTCTGGGTTCTTTTTGAGATTTTTTTGTTTTAAGTTTTACTTATGCTTATCTACGTTAATTGAAAATTTGGCCTAAAGCATCAACTAATTTTTGATTATCTTCTTGGGTACGGACAGCAACTCGAAAATAGCGATCGCCCAATTCTGGAAAACTTGAACAATCTCTAATTAAAATTCTATGTTGTTTAAGTAGTGTAGTCTGTAGCCAGTCAACAGACTTTTGTGAGTGGACTAATAAGAAGTTAGCCGCACCAGGATATGGTTGTAAACCAGGTAACTCTGCCAAATCTTGGAATAGTTGGGGACGAGTATCTGCTAACCAATTCCAAGTTTGCTGTTGAAAAACTTGGTCTTCCAGAACTGCTTGGGCTGCAGCTATGGCTAAACTATTAACTGGCCAAGGGTCTCGCCACTTTTGCCATTTCCGAAGGCGTTCAGGATGAGAAATGGCATAGCCTAGTCTTAGTCCGGGTAAACTGTAGAATTTAGTTAGAGAGCGTAAAATAACTAAATTTGAGAATTTTGTTACTAGTGGAACTAGGCTTTGGGGTTGGGGTAGTGGTAAAAAATCCATAAATGCTTCATCTACCACTACTAAACTAAACTGTTCTAAATAAGGGACTATTGTTTCTAGATCCATCAACATTCCCGTGGGATTATGAGGATTATTGAGCAGTAGTCCTTTATTTGTCTGAGCTTCTACGTGTAATTCTTGTAATTGAGTTAATTTTGATCCCCCAATTGTTAGGGGACATTCAACTACATTAGCTGTAAAAGTTTTGAGGGCGCGTTTATAGTCACTAAAGGCTGGGGTTAGCAAATAAATGGTTTCCAGCTTTGATAAATCTAGTGCGGCCCAAGTTAATAATTCTGCGGCACCATTGCCTGGCAAAACCCATTCTGAAGTCAGAGGAGGATGAGTCAGACTCAAGGCTTTCTTTAGCTCCTGATAACTAGGGTCTGGGTAAGCTCTAAGTCTGCTGATATTAGTTTGAATAGCTTGGATAGCAGAATCAGGGGGGCCCAGAGGATTAATACTGGCTGAAAAATCAAGAACAGCAGATACTGGACAACCCGCTACTGTGGCTGCCCAAGCTAAGTTTCCTCCGTGAGCTGGTTTAGTCAAAGCTGGATGACGATTATTTACCGTTTCTTTCGGCGACTAACTCTTTGAAAGATTTACCTGCAGAAAAAGCTGGTACTGTAGTTTCAGGTATTTCCATTTTATCTCCTGTTTTGGGATTACGACCCTCCCTGGCTTTACGTTCTCTAGCTTCAAATGAGCCAAAGCCAACCAGGGTTACTTTGTCCCCGCTGGCCACAGCTTCCATTATAGCTTCTAGGGCTGCACTTAATACAGCATCGGCTTGTTTTTTCGTTACTTCAGCTTTTTTTGAAATTTCATCAACTAATTCGCCTTTGTTCATTGAGATACTCCTTTTTCTTTTGGACAAGATATTCTAGCAGGATTTAGTTATTAGTAAATCCACAATTTAAGCAATAGTGGTCTTCAGATACTATTGATAGGTTGTTAACCATTAGGCTTTTTGTGATTAACTTCAACCTTTTCTTTTTCCTACAAAAACCTCAGACCCCTTGATTGATAATGCTTTCCCTTATCCTTTTGCTTATCATAAGCTTGAGTTTTAAGGATAGCATCAGGATTTTTTTTGCTGAAAACCCCATACAATCTAGCTTTCACTGGTTTATTCTAATCTGTGCTTGGGTAATATGGAGCGTTTGAATCTCTAATTTATCTAGATTTCTAGACTTCTTTAGTTTTTAATTATATTTTGGGCCTCAAAATACGATTGTAGATTCATTAAAGGACTTTTTTTGACTAGATTAGACTAGATTATCTGATCTTTATGGGGCGTCAAATCTCATTGTGTGAAACACTATAACCCACATTTAATGTCACAGCTTGTAATACATAAAGTAGCATATTTTTTTTAGCTGCCTAAGTATTTATACTTTCTAAATCAAGTTAACTAGTTTTCGCGATCGCGCTCATTACCAGAAAACTCCTAATATTAAGTCTCAGATCACTCTGTGAAGCACTCCTAATATAATGGTTTTTTGATTCTGAGATTGTTATGCTTATATATAAATCAAGATTCAAATAGTTTAATTAGCTGAGTCTGGTTCCCGGAAGTAGCTAGTTTAACTAAAATGTCTGAGTTTTTGTGGTTAGTCATTCTCATTTTGTGAAGCACTCTAATGTAATGGTTTTTGATTCTGAGATTGTTATGCTTATCTATAAATCAAAATTCAAATAGTTTAATTAGCTGAGTCTGCTTCCTGGAGGTAGCTAGTTTTACTTAGTGGTCTGAGTTTTTGTTGCAATACAATTTCATTTTATGAAGCACTCCAATGTAATGGTTTTTGATTCTGAGATTGTTATGCTTATGTATAAATCAAGATTCAAATAGTTTAATTAGCTGAGTCTGGTTCCCGGAAGTAGCTAGTTTAACTAAAATGTCTGAGTTTTTGTGGTCAGTCATTCTCATTTTGTGAAACACTCTAATGTAATGGTTTTTGATTGTGAGATTGTTATGCTTATGTATAAATCAAAATTCAAATAGTTTAATTAGCTGAGTCTGCTTCCCGGAGGTAGCTAGTATTAATTAGTGGTCTGAGTTTTTGTGGTGAGGCAGTCTCATTTCGTGAAGCACTCCAATGTAATGGTTTTTGATTGTGAGATTGTTATGCTTATGTATAAATCAAAATTCAAATAGTTTAATTAGCTGAGTCTGCTTCCTGGAGGTAGATAGTTTTACTTAGTGGTCTGAGTTTTTGTTGCAATACAATTTCATTCTGTGAAGCACTCCAATGTAATGGTTTTTGATTGTGAGATTGTTATGCTTATGTATAAATCAAAATTCAAATAGTTTAATTAGTTTAGCCTGGTTCGCGGAGGTAGTTAGTTATACTTATAGGCCTGGGTTTTTCTTGTGTGACAATTTCATTTTGTGAAGCACTCTAATATGATGGTTTTTGATTCTGAGATTGTTATGCTTATGTATAAATCAAAATTCAAATAGTTTAATTAGTTGAGCCTATTTCCTGGAGGTAGGAAGTTTTACAAAGTTTTCTGAGTTTTTCTTGTGAGACAATTTTATTTTGCGAAGCATTCTAATGTAATGGTTTTTGATGCTGAAATTTAGTTATAGCAAGAAATACTTGTCTCAATCTCAACTAAAACAACTATAGAAATCAAAATTCAAATAGTTTAATTAGTTGAGTCTGGTTCCCACAGGTAGGTAGTTTAACTAGGTGATCTGAGTTTTTGTGGTGAGACAATTTCATTGTGTGAAGCATGATGCTATGGAATTTATCTGGCGTCAAAGGTCCTAAAAGTTATGGCGGTTGCTATCTAAGTAAAACAAAGGTTTTTTAATCAACAAAAGTGGGATGGTTCAAACTGAGAAATATAGACCATCCCTTACATTTAATTTTAACGTGGTCTGGGCTGCCCTCTTTCCATCATTTGCAAAGCATCTGGACTTGGGTTATATCGGTAGCCCCAAGAGGAGCGATCGCCATCATCCAGTATTTGAGGTGTAAGTAGTACTATTGTCTCTGCTCGTTCATTTTGATTTTGACTACTGCGGAAGAGAGTTCCAATGATTGGCAAATCCCCCAAAAGCGGTACCTTGCTTACTGTTGTTCTTTCTTGCTCTTGAATAATGCCAGAAATAATTAGAGTTTGTCCATCCCGTAGACGAATTCTACCAGATTCTACTTTACGGCTGGCAATTTCTGTACCAAATTCACTTGGATTGCTAGCATCTGTTGGTACCCTCTCCGAAATAAAACTTACTTCTGGATTTACTGTTACAGTTACGAAGCCATTATCGTCTATTCTCTCCACCTGTATAGCGAGGGTCAGACCTACATCTTCAAATCGAACATTTCTAGTTTCTCGACTGGTACCCCCATCATCTGTAAAATTACTGTCAATACTTCTGACGATATTATTTACAAGTCTGACACTAGCTATTTCCCCTTCTTGAACCACTAAAGTTGGATCGGTGAGAATTTTAGCATTACCACTTATAACAGTGGCCCGCAACCGGGAGAGAAATCTTTTAGGATACAAAATTTGGGGAAACAAACCAAATGTGGCCTCTCCTAGTGTTACTTCTAATATTCCATCATCATCAACTTCTGACTCTGATACTTCATACTCTTTAATACCAACTCTTGTAGGTTCTCCTGTTGTAGGAGCTATTGGTCTTAGGAAAGTACCTCTACCCTGATTGACATTAGGAATACCCGTAAATGGAACATCAAATCTACGTTGGGTATCATAGAAAGGGTCTGTATTAATAGGGTTAGGAGCAACAGGACGAGCCAGAGGAAAACTAGAATTCTGCTGTGCTTGAGTAGGAGGTTGGAGACTACCAAAATTTAGAGATGCTGCCCCACTATCGTTAATAAAGAAAGTGTCATTCACCCCAAAAGAAAAACTACTATTAAACTGTTCTTCTGATGATAAATTAATATCTATAACTTTGACATTCACAGCTACTTGCCGTTGTCTTAAATCTAATTGAATTAATTGGGCAGCTGCTATTTCTACCTTTTGTGGCGAACCAACTAAAGTAATACTATTGAGTCGGTTATCAACTGCTATTTGTAAACCATCCAATATTGGGGGAGCATCCTGGGGATCGTAGCGCAGTGGTTGAACAACTGTTCTTGTAATTGTTTCAGTATTTGTGATTGCCTGATTAGTTCCAGGAATATTAACTGTGTTAACCTGAGTTACAGGTTGGCTTGTGACTATAGCACTTTCAGCTCCTAGACTAACTAAGAAACCTGCAGCCTCTTGGGCACCAACTTGGTTTAATCGGAAGGAACGAACCACAACATTTCTAGCTTGTGCTGGTAACTCTTGGCCCACAAATATTGTGTTACCTACTCGGTTTGCTTGTAACCCACTTAGACGTAAAACGTAATTAAAAACATCTTGAACTGGCTCATTTTCAATATCTAGAGAAATTGTCTGTTCCCCTTCTGTTTCTTCACCTGAACTGTAGGCAATGTTTAATCCTGCGGCCCTAGCTAGTAAAGCTAAAACATCTCGAACTGGAGCGTCTCGCAATACTAAACGAGGTATTTTCTCTTGAGTCCTTAAATCTATAACTTCTACTGAAGGGTTGATATTGGATATGGCGATATCTCCTACTGGTGGTGCTACTGCTCGTGGTAAAAAGGGTGGTACTTGACTGGGGGATGGTTGTCCTGGCAGAGTAGGAAAGCCATCTCCCGTTAGTCCCGAATCTGGTAATAGTACTTCTTCTTGGGTTGTAGTTGTTTCTCTTGGCGGTGCTAAATTTCTTTCAGGTTGTACAGGTGAGGTTGGGGGTTCTAAGGGAGGAGGTGCTACTTTATCGGGAGGGGGAAAGCTATTAGGTTGAGGTATTTGAGCTATTTCTCCTGAGCTGACAGCGGCACTAAGAATAATTCCTTGGCCTGCTCCTTGGATAATCCTACCTCTGGGAGGACTGTCTTTACCTCCGATGACTACCCGCACGCTATTAGCATCGACCTGTATTACTTCTACATATTCTATACCAGGAGCTGGATTATCTTTCCGAAACTTATTGCCTTGGGGTAAGGTTAGTTGGGCATTTATTATGTCTGCGATAAAAGAGTTATCTCTGTTGACTGAGAAGACTTCGGGGCGATCGCGATTATTAGTAACTAAGACGATATTCATTCCCCCGTCTACTAAATTTAACTGAACTTGGGTGATTTGAGTTACTGCAAAAGCCGGGACCTGGGCTATAATTATGGCCGCGACTCCAGTTAACAGTCCACCACTAAATTGAATTTGCTGTTGCACTTTCTTCACTCCACAGTGAGCTTTTTTATTGATTCAGATGTTTGTCTTGGGACTGAGTATAGGGTTTTTCCACAGCCTTGGATATATGATCTTTTAAGTTTTTCTTTTTCAGGACTTACATAGAATATTAAATCATATACCATAGGTGTCAGGCGTTAGGTGTTAGGTGTCAGGTGTCAGGTGTCAGGTGTTAGGTGTCAGGTGTTAGGTGTCAGGTGTTAGGTGTCAGGTGTTAGGTCTTAGGTGTTAGGTGTTAGGTCTTAGGTCTTAGATGTTAGGTCTTAGATGTTAGGTCTTAGATGTTAGGTCTTAGGTGTTAGATGTTAGGTCTTAGGTTGAAAAATATACAAAATTCACTCTTTTTTCTTTTGACTTAGTTTTTCCATTAGACTATGTAGTATTCTGGCGATTTATTCATATTTATTGAAGATGACTTTTAAAACTTCGAGTTGAACTGATGTTACGCCAAGCCAAAATAAAATTAGTTGTTGATTTAAGGTCTCAGGTTTCAGGCGTCAGGCTAAAACTTAATATTTTGAAATGACTATAATGCTAGACTCAGGCGGTACTTTACAGCGCTTTTCAGATTGATAAACCACTAAGTTAGAATTTAGAATTTAGAATTTAGAATTTAGAATTTAGAATTTAGAATTCAGAAGAATTTTTCTCTGAACAAGGGATACAAAAATAAGTCGTTTAAATGTAGAAAAGTAGATTATATCCCTACTATACAGAGCTTTTCAGAGTGATAAACCACATCGTCACAACCAAGATCTTGTAGGGACCTGACATGTAGGAACGTTGCATAACAAAAATGCGTTTTATCTCGGGTAGCAAAACATCCCTACTGTGGCCTACTAAAATGAAAACTGCTGTAATTATTAAGTAATTAATACAGATCGAATAACCTTTTTGGACAGTCCTGTAGATGTACTGATATTTATTAAGTAGGGCTTGCTGAAAAAGTTAAAGAGTGAGGAAAGGGAACAGGGAACAGGCAATAGGCAATGGGCAATGGGTAATAGCAGGTGTTAATTTTTCGGAATGTTTTTCTCTTCAGGTGAGGGAAAATAACTTGGAGCGGATATTGGGGAAATTCTATTGTCAACAAGCACAATAAATCCTGGTTTATTTAGCAGATTGTATTATTTTTTCTCCTCTTCTTTTGTAGAACTTTCTTTTGCCAATGACTCTTGTTCAGTTAAGGCCAATAGAGCGGAAACATCAAAGGATGTTATTAGTAAGCTTTCTGGCTTGTTGACTGTTACAAATCTATTTTGTCTCCACTCAACTTCTAAAACTTGATTTCCTTGTTTGATTTGAGTTTTTAAATTTTTTACTACTAATAATGTTTGCATCCTCTCAAGAGCAATCATAAATGCTCTTGTTTGAGGATAACTTCCTTCAAATTCTACCTTGAATTCTCGTCGCTTTAATTTGCCATTTACCAGTGATCCTAATGAATTATCATTAACTATATAGTTACCATCTTTCTGATCCAATGGCAGAAATTTTGTCATTTTGGCTTTTTTGTCTTCATTTGTGATTCCGCCATTAATTTGATCAATAAGTTTGTCAATATCATATAGCAGAGTTTTGATGGTTTTATCGCTGGCAAATAAGCTAGTTACATCTTCTCTTTGTTTTTCAGCTTTTTTCTTTTCTAATTCTGCTTTTGGTCGTTCTGTTATTTGTTTCTTCTTCTGTGCAATTTTGACTTCGGCCGTTTTTATCTCTGCTTTTAATTCGGCACTTTTTTCGATAGCTGGCTTAAGCTGATTATATCCTAAGAACCCTGCTATTCCTAAGCCTATCATACCAATAGCTCCTCCCACAAATCTAGGGTCTTTGAGGGAGACACCTAGAATTTTTTGGCCTCCTTGTTCTTCTTCTCTTTCTTCTAGTTCTGGATTCCATTCATTTGCTGCTACCATTATTAAAGTATTCCTTTTTCTTTTAGTGTTTCTATTCTATCTACTAATCCAATTGCTCCTTTACTTTTTAACTGAGGCAGTAATTCTGATGCACCTAAAGGGCTAAGGTTTGTTTCTATTTTATATTCAATTATTGGGGGTAATTCTGGTATTTCTGGTGCTAAAGTTGATTTGGATTCTCGTAATTCTAATCTAGTTGGATTAGATTTTATCACAGTACTAATCAGTTTAGTTTTTTCTTGGAAAAAAGGGGAGTTTTCCAAAAGTAATTGAAAGTCATTGATTTTCCCGTAAGACTCTGAAGTTCCAGATAATAATATAGTTGCAGTTGGTTTTACAGTTTCTGGTGTCTCTTTTTTTTCATCCTTTTTAGCAGATTTTTTGGCAGGAGACGGGGCCGAGACTTTTGCTTCTTTTTGTTCTATTCTGGTTATTATTACCCCACTAGGCATTAAAGCTCCCAACTCTCCTAACAATGCTGACCATGGTTTGATTTGATCGAAAACTGTTGCTAAAGCTTTTGCTTCTGCTTTAAATTTATTAGCTTTTTTTCTGATTGCTTCCAGGTCTTTAATTTGAGGATCTAATGTACTTAATTCCGCATTTAATTGGCCTAAGTCTGCCTGGAGTCTGTTGTTCTCCTCATTTATGTATAACCACCCCCCTGCAACTAGACTATTAACTGCTACTGCTGCTGCTGCCCCAATTATAATTGCTCTTGGATCTGCTAGTGATGGTCCAGGAATAATAAGTTTGGGAATATCTTTTTTATATTCTGGGCGATCATTAAGAAAATTTATATCTAGGCCATACATATTAATTTAAACCTCTCTTAGTCCTAAACCTAATACAATTCCTAAACCAGAACGTTGTTCTGGTGGAATTTCTATTTCTGTTTCTAAGGCTAAAATTTCAATTGGATCCACCTTAGACGCTGGTAAACTTAAACGTTGCATGAAAAAGTCATCTATTTGTCCTATTGCTGCTCCTGATCCTGTCAATAATAATTGTGCCACCTCTAAATCTTCAAATTGATTGAGATAGAAATCTATGGAGCGTCGCACTTCATCTGCTAATTCTGCTAATACTTTTTGTAAAACATTCGTTCCGAAACTTGCTCCACTTTCTGTAACTCCCATTGTTTCCATTACTGGAACAGTCATCCCTAGTAACTCAGCAGTATCTCTGCTTGGAGGTAAGTTCATCGCTTCATTTAAGGCAGATTGTATTTGATAGGTACCAATAGGAATTGTCCGGTTAAATTGGGGTATTCCATCTACTACGATAGCAAGTTCGGTGCTATCAAATCCTAAATCTGCCATTACTGTCGCTTCTTGAGGTCCATATTGTTGAAGTATATCTTTAACTGTGCGGATGAGGGCAAAGTTACTCACTTCCAAAACATTTATTGCTAATCCTGCTTGTGAAAAAACTTGTATATAGGCATCTGTTATTTCTTTTCTTGTTGCAACTAAAGCTACTTGTACTTTTTCTATGTCATCATTTGGATCCAATATATTTCCCAATTTTTGATAGTCTACATCTGCTTCTTCTCTGGGAAATGGTAAGTATAAACCTGCTTCTTGATTCATGTAATCCTCTAATTCTTGGTCATTTAATTCTGCTGGAACAGGAATTACACGGGTAACTGCTTCTCTGCCTAAAATTGCTGTTGCTACTCTGCGAGATTTTATGTTATTGTCTGCGACAATCGACTCTACTAATTCTGACATTGTAGGGATATCTTTTATTTGACCTTCGATAAATACTTCTTCTGGTACTTCTGCTGTAGCAAAGTTTACTAGTTTTAATTTATCTCCTTTTTGGCGGATTTCAGCAACATTAATTCTTTCTGGGCCAAGTTCTATTCCTATACCTGGCTGATTTCTTTGAAATAAGTTTTTTAAGTAATTAACCATTTTTTTCCTGATTTTAATTGGAATTAAAATTTATTTTTAATAAATTAAAAGTTTTTTTTGCTTGCATAATTGCTTGCATAATTAGTTTTATATAAATCACAAGTAAGGTATTTTTATAAATTTTATCAAATGTTTGTCATTGTTAAATGGAAAAAGTTTCAAGTATTTACTATTGTGGGACTAATACTAGCACTTTTGATTGGTTGCAGTTCTCCCTATTCTAATTTAAATACTAAAGAAATTGAATTCTGGACAATACAGCTTCAACCTCAGTTTACTAATTATTTTAATCAGTTGATTGTTGATTTTGAAGCAGATAATCCTGGGTTATCGGTGCGATGGGTTGATTTGCCTTGGTCACAGATGGAAAGCAAAATTGAGAGTGCTATTTTAAGAGAAAGTCTTCCAGATATTGTTAATCTTAACTCAAGTTTTGCACATTTATTGACTAGACCTGATGCCTGGTTAGATTTGGATACTATTCTATCAGATTCGTTTAGAAATGAATATTTACCTAATCTTTGGCAAGCAAGTCAGATTGATGGTAAAAGTTTTGCCATTCCATGGTATTGTACGACAAGTATAACAATTTATAATTCAGAGCTATTTAAACGGGCAAAAGTTGATGAGCCTCCAACAAATTACACAGAGTTGGCTAAGGTAGCTAGACAAATTAAGGAAAAAACTGATAAATATGCATTTTTTGTTTCTTTTTTACCACAAGGAGGAAATGAGGTATTAGAGTCTTTTGGCAAGATGGGAGTTGACTTAATAGATGTTGATGGAAAAGCTGCTTTTAATACTCCGGTGGGTGAGGCAGTATTTAAGTATTGGGTTGATTTATATAGGGAAGGTTTATTACCGAAGGAAGTATTGACCGAAGGCATTCAAGCAGGTGAAGATTTGTATCAAGCTGGAGAAACTGCTATGGTGTTTTCTGGGCCAGAATTTATTGAGGCTATATCTGAAAATACACCTGAAATTGGAAGGGTATCATTCCCAATATCTCAAATTACAGGTAAGACTGATAAGAAGGGTATAATGTTGATGAATTTTGCTATTTCTAGAAATACTAAGTTACCAGATGGAGCCCTGAAGTTTGTTTTGTTTATTACTAATTATCATAATCAAATGGTTTTTGCTCAGGAGACTAATGTTTTACCTTCTACAACTAAGACCTTAGAGAATAGTTATTTTCAAAATATTTCTTCTGATGCTTCTACTCAAGAACGGGGGCGAGTTATTAGTGCTGGTCAAATTTTTGCAGCAGAAGTTCTACTGCCACCTATCAAAAATTTGGATAAGTTGAAACAAATTATTTATAAAAATTTGCAGGGGGCTATGTTGGCAGAAAAAACTATTGAACAAGCGATCGCTGATGCAGCATCTGAATGGAACAAGCTTTGACTATTTCTTAGGTTGGGTAGAAGGAAGTGAAACCCAATACAAATATTATCTAGGCTTTTCTGAAGGACTCCTTTGAGGGAGGAAGAAGGGAGCAGGGACTTAGAAGTCTAGAAGAATGGCAATAATAAAGGAGTTACTAGCAAGAATTGTCCCTTAATTTTTCTGTCATTATCCGCCCAAAATCCTAACTTTTTGAGCGGTTTGCCAGAAGAACTCCCCGAAAAATTTCCGAATGTTTCTTAGTAGAAAGAATACCCATAACCCAACTTATAAAAGGATAATTCAGTGTCCTAACATAACCTCCCAATACTTAGGGAGTACCAACACAAACAACACCCAAGAAAAATTCCTAACAATAGCAATTTAGTTACTGTTAATTCTTAGAAAATGACCTAATAAATATAGAGAACCACATAAAACAATTAAATTTTTACTATCAGTAATAGATGCCTCTAAAGCCAGTGTTAAATGAGAATAAACTTGACAAAAGTCTAATTTTGTGCATATGTCCCGAGCTATGACCCTAAGTTGATTCACATCAGCCGAACTATGGTCAGGTACATGAACTAGATACAAGCGATCGCCTGGCTTAAGAAGTGCCCGAAAAATTTCCGAATGTTCCTTAGTAGACAGCATACCCATAACCCAACTTATAGAGGGATAATTCAGTGTCCTGACATACCGTCCCAATGCTTGGGCCGCAGCAGCATTATGGGCACCATCAATTAATAACTGGCGATTTTGCCATGTAGTCCATTGCAAACGTCCAGGCCATTTGGTTTGAGCTATTCCTTGTTTAACCGCTGCGGTCGGAACCTCCCAACCTTGTGTTTCTAGCACTCTAACTGTGGCAATGGCGATCGCTGAATTTATCAACTGCACATCTCCAAACAATGGCACTTTATATTCAATACCTTGATAAACAGCCACTGGCAATGAGTTATATTCCTGACTTTCTTCCAATAATTCAGCAGGCTCTGCCCAAACAACAGGACATTCTAGTTCAGTGATACGTTTTTCTACTACTGTTTTTGCTTCTGGGGGTAAAACTCCAACTATAGCAGGACATCTTGGTTTAAGAATACCGGCCTTTTCCCCAGCAATATGACTTAAAGTAGGACCTAATCTTTGCCAATGTTCCCAACTAATAGAAGTAATAACAGTTACTATTGGTTGGTGACAAACATTTGTAGCATCTAGTCTACCTCCCAAACCAACTTCTACAACTGCCACATCTACTTCTTGTTGGGCAAAATATAACCAAGCTGCGGCAGTAATAACTTCAAACTGAGTAGGTGAAGGTTGTTCTGGTAGAATAGCTGCTTCTACTTCTTGTAATAATTGTTCCAAGATACTGGAGGAAATTTCTTGTTCGTTGAGGCAAATACGTTCTGTCCAGTCAACTAGATGAGGTGAAGTGTAACGTCCAACTTTATATCCTGCTGCTTTGAGAATGGATAATAGGTAAGCACAGACGGAGCCCTTGCCATTTGTTCCGGCGATATGAATGATGGGTACTTGGAGATGAGGGTTGCCCAAATTATCTAGAAGTTGGTAGATACGTTCGAGGCCAAGCTCAATGCCGAAATGTTCAAAGCGTTTTAAAAAAGAGTCTATGGAATTCACAGTTTTTTATGGCCATTAGTTATCAGCCACTAGCTTTCAGCTTTTCTTATTTACTTAAATCTTACCTTGTTTTCGATCTCTAGACTATTTCCAATACTTACTGTGCAACTTTAGGGGATCATGCTTTGTATCACGGAGTCCGTTTCATCAGAGAAACATCTCAGATAATAACTATAAGCATAAATGACACTTTGAGGAATTATCATATCCTTCCCACTGCTATGAAGTACATATAGCGGGTAAGATGCCGGGGCCACAAAAGTCTTACTATTTAGCCCCCAGATCTTGTCTATTCTATCCAAAATATGGGGATTGCAAAGTCATAACTGATTAGAAGAATTGAAGAATGTGCGGATATTTCCAATAAAAGACAATTCATATCTAAAGTTTTAATACATCATCTTGTATTATGCAACACCGAAATATGTAGCTCCACTAATAGCAATACTTTTTGGGATTACCAAACTTATACTAAATCTGGTAATCATAAAGTATAATTTTAAAATTCCTCTTTAACCCTTTTGACTTCTGTCTTCAGCATAAGTACCTTACCTTCACGAGGTAAACTTTCTGTTTAAACCGGACTTGCTATAACTCATCTATAATTCCGTCCCAAATTGGTATCTGGGGATGGAAAACGCGGGTCTTCTGCCAAACTTTGATAAATTCGAGAACAAGCTGAATACTAATAACTATATTTTTAAAGCTATTTGATAAATTTTGCGACGGGATAGGTTAATTTTTTGGGACAGTTGGCGACTAGCTTGGGAACGGGAAATTCCTTGGGCAAAAAGTTCTTGTAACTCCTGTTTAATAGTATCTTCTGATAACACTGGTAGTTCTGGTTCAGCACCTGCAATGACAAGAGTAAATTCTCCTTTTGGTTGATTATTTTGATAATAAATAATTGCTTGTCCAACGGTACCACGCCAAAATTCTTCATGGAGTTTTGTTAGTTCTCTTGCCAAAACTATTTTTCTATTTCCACCTAGTATTTTTGCTAAATCTTCTAGAGTTTGTAGTAGTTTATAAGGAGACTCATATAAAACTACGGTTTCTAATGAGTTAGATAATTTTTCTAGCTGCTCTTCCCGTAGTTTAATTTTGGTAGGTAAAAAACCGATAAATATAAATTTGTTGGTGGGCAGGCCAGAGGCGCATAATGCTGTAATACTAGCAGTAACTCCTGGTATTGGTACTACAGAAATATTTGCTTCGACACAAACTTTTACTAATTCATATCCAGGATCAGATATTGCTGGCATTCCAGCATCGGTTACCAGAGCTATGGCTTTTCCTTGATTTAGTTTTTCTATTAATTCGGGTATGCGACTTTGTTCATTATGTTGATGGTAACTTAATTGTGGGGTTAAGATTTGGAAATGTTGTAATAACTTGCTGGTGTGACGGGTATCCTCTGCAGCTATTAAGTCAACTTCTTGTAATGTTTTAATTGCTCTAAATGTTGTGTCTTCTAGATTTCCTATCGGTGTACCAACAATGTAAAGGGTTCCTGAATTTACTTCACTCATAATTTAACTATCCTACTACTTATTCCCTTGACCCCTTGTCAAGGAAAAAGTCATTCCAGCTTCTTATTGTTCAGAGTATTAATCATATGCTCAAAAAAATCTACTTAAAACTTATTAGTACAAATTAATAATGAAGTTTTCACCCTGATTGATAACTTTAATTATTTCTGATGCCAAACAATATCTGTATATTGATTAAACTAATCTTATTTTTTGGTTTAGTTTAAGCTACTATTATTAGATTCCCAGTCTGGGCAACTTTCGTCCTCTACACCATAAGGGTGCATTCCACAAACTAATACATTTCCTCCATAAACTTGACCATGATAGTGAATACATCCTCTACAGGCTGGATATTCTTCTGATGTAGGTTCTATATGATCAATAAAATAGTAGTCCATCTCTTCTTCCTGTGTATCAGGAGTGAAATCTGAGTAGACCTCAATTATTGGAGTAACTAAATCATTTAGATAGTCGTCTATTTCTGTAGTAACACTAGCACTTATTTCTTCAGCAATTTCCTCAGAGAACTTTCCCCACTCATCAAAAACTTCTGAAATTTCTTCGGCCATTTCATCGAAGAAACTCTCTACCTCTAAAATGGCAGTTCCCATTACTTTAAAGAAGTTCTTTGACCAATATTCCATTATATTATATTTCAGCTTTACTTGAAAATTTAGACTACCTATGTTCCTTATATCTGGCTATAATTCTTGGGTATAAATTTATTCTTTTTGTAGGCGACGTAATTCTTCTTGTAACTTATGTACTTCTTGACGCATTTTATCTACTTCTGCAGGATGTTCCGAATCAGACAAATTCTCATCTTCCGAAAGAATCTCTATACGACGTGGTTCACTAGATCTCGTTTCTGGGGATGAATCTACAGGTACTTCCTGCATCATTGCTTTATTCATCATATCTTCCACAAATCTACGAGCCTCATCCGTGGTCATTTCACCACGCTTGACCATTTCATCTGCAAGTTTTTGAGCTTCTGTCCTTAGTTCTGTAAATTTCTGACCTGCTTTTTCCCCTGCATAGGAAGCTAATCCTACTCCTAGATAAACGGCCCTTTGAATAATTCCTCCAAAATTATTCATATAGTATATTTATCCTACAACTGTGTCTTTTAGGTTGGGTGACCCGGAGTCAACGCCTACCACAAGCATCCCGTGTTGCTGCTACCTTCCGGTCCTGACAAGGTTTGGGGGTTGTAGTCGCGCTGGTCCGAATCAATTACTACTATAACACAATTTTTTATTCTGCAACTATGCACCATTGATAAATTTCATAAGTTACGCAATTATTTTTAATGAGAGGGTCCTCGGCCACTATTTTTTCAGCTTCTGCCATAGATGAAGCCTCGAATAGTAACATTCCTCCTCCTCGTTTTCCCCAATAACCACTTTTGGCTTTATGTCCTTTAGCAATTAAATTTTGGACATAAGCTATGTGTTCCGATACATACTTGTCAAATATGGCTTTTTCGACTGTACCTTTTTCTATTTTGGCAAACCAAGGCATTTTAATTGAGGGATTTTATGGGTCTATCAAAACGTCTACTATTTGTGGCTCTTGTGCCACCTGAAAATATTCAAAACCAAGTTACCGGAATTAAGGAACATTTCGCCCAACAGTATAATAGCAGTCATGCTTTAAAATCTGTGCCTCATATTACTTTACAGCCTCCTTTTAAATGGCCAACTACGGATTTAACTCTTTTGCAGGACTCTTTAGAGAATTTTGCTCAAAATTGTTCTACTTTTTCCATTACTTTATCTGGGTTTGCTGCTTTTGTGCCTCGTGTTATCTATATTAATGTTGTCAAGACTCCAGAACTATTAAAAATTCAACAGGACTTAATTGGATTTACAGAAACTACTCTAGGAATTGTACATCCCCCTTCTAAAATTCGCCCTTTTTCTCCTCATGTTACTGTGGCTTTTCGAGATTTAACTAAACAGAATTTTCGAGCAGCTTGGGTAGAGTTTCGGGAGAAAACCCTAGATTTGGAATTTAGGGCTTCTCAGTTAACTTTATTAATCCATAATGGTAAGCGGTGGGATCTTTGTAATGAGTTTCCTTTTCTCAGAATTTAAGGAGGGTGAATTAATAATTTTACTGAATGTCCAAGCATAATTTCCGACTTGTTACTCCAAGATTTCTTGCGGAGCTCCACAAAATAAAGATTAGGGTGTTTTTTTTACTGTTGAAGCTCTCCAACTTTTCCTAGACTCGAAATTATGGTTCTGTTAGGTTTCACTAGGTTAACTCTACTTACAATTATCTGATTTTTTTAGCTGATCAGGACTTACGCAAAAGTTGAATTTTCCCACACTAAATGACTCTAGTGTAAAATCAGGGCGATCGCTTCCGGAAGATTTAGCGATCGCTACTACATCATATTTATTTTGAATTCAATAAATGTTTGCTACAAATTTAGAGAATTTTTTTGAGAACTCAGACCTCAGGAGTAAGGAATCACAATGAATCACTTAAATATTATTTTTTAGGTCGGAAATTACTTGTTTGTTACTCGTTTAATTTGAGAGTAAACATAACCCCCAAAATTAGCTATAATTTTCTGATAAATAAATGGCTGACCATAGGAAATTATATCTTTTCCCACTGGAGATAAATCTAAGTAAAAATCTACGTCTAACCAGAATGTTTTTAATATATTGGAATTATTATTATAAATCAGTTTTAGAAATTTTATTAATTCATAAATTACACAAAGGGTTGGGTCTCAAAATTATATTTTTGCCCGAACCCCGTTAAATACAATATTATACCAAGAGTAGAAAAAGGATGCTTTACTTAGGTAAAATCTCAATTATTAAGTAATCAACTTATCCCGAATAATATTTTAATAATCATGAGTCAATTAGTGTTAATTATTCTTATGTTTACCTCTTCCTAATTCCCCCAATGCTAGGATCAAAAAAAATGAAGCAAACATTCATGAAAATTGGTATAATACTCTATCTTTAGCCAATAGCAAATGCTTAAAAAATTCCTGAAACAAATTACAATTACTTTCTTGATTCTATTTATAAATCCATTAATAGCACTTAGCCAAGAAACGACCACAAAAATTTGTCCGACAGAATTACCTAATGCTATTAATGCTGTAATAAATCCCCCAACTTTTAATCGCTCTCGGTGGGGTATTTTAGTGGAAACTTTATCTAGAAAAAGGAAAATTTATAGCCGAGATGCCGAATATTATTTCATCCCTGCTTCTACAGCCAAACTATTAACAACTGCAGCAGTATTACAACAACTAAAACCTGATTTTAGAATTAGAACCTCTATTTATGGTGATGGGAAAGGTAATATATATATTATTGGAAGAGGAGACCCTAGTTTAACGAAAACTCAACTAAAAAGTTTGGCTGAACAACTAAAAGAGAAAGGTATAGAAAATATTAATCAACTAATTGCCGATGATACTTACTTTCAAGGAATCCCAGTTAATCCTAATTGGGAATGGGAAGATGTTCAAGCAGGTTATGGGGCACCAATTAATAGTTTAATATTTAATCAAAATGCTATAGATTTAGTTCTATCACCTCAAGGTAATGGTGAACCTTTAAAAGTTACTTTTGTTAATCCGGTGGAAAGCAAAAAATGGCAAATTGAAAATAATTCGGTGACTGTAGCCACAAATGAAAAAGAATTTGTTGAAGTAGGGCGAGATTTTATTCAACCAATAATTCGTATATCTGGACAACTCCGAATTGGCTCGGCATCGGAACCTGTTTATGTGGCAGTTGTAGAACCAGTGGATAATTTTTTAAATAATTTTCGTCAGGTTTTAGAATTAGAAGGAATTAGGGTTTCTCGAATAGTCAAAAATTCACAAATAACTTCTAATTTAAACTTGACTGAATTAGCTTTTGTCGAGTCTCCCACAGTGGGGGAATTAATAGAGGAAGTGAATAAAAAAAGTAATAATATTTATGCAGAAGCTTTATTACGTCAACTGGGAGTTAAAAGTAGATTAGTTCCTAAGAAAAAATCTGATAATCAGACTTTGGCAAAAAGTTTGGAAGAGGTAAAAGTAATTTTAACTAGGTTAGGAGTTACTCCCAATAGCTTTAGATTAAATGATGGTTCTGGTTTGTCTCGTCATAATTTAATTAGTCCGGAGGCTTTGGTACAAACTCTCAGAATAATGGCTAATTCTCCCTGGGCAAATATTTATAGAAATTCTTTGGCTGTGGGTGGTGTTAGTGGTACATTAAGTCGGCGTTTTAGAAATAGTTTTGCAGAAGGAAATGTACAAGCAAAAACAGGAACAATGAGTGGAATTTCTGGTTTATCAGGATATGTTGAACCTATTGATTTTGAACCTTTAGTTTTTAGTATTATTGTTAATCAATCTGATTTAGAAACTAAAGATTTGAGAACTGCTATTGATAAAATTGTTTTGCTCTTGACTCAGTTAAAGTTTTGTGGTTAGAAATTACATTTCCACCGCTCGTGAGGCAGAACCACTATATCTAGTAAAAGTTAACGGTTGTTCACCCCTAGAGATGGTGTATATTTTCATCTGTGTGGGTAAGCCAACTAGATGTGAACTGGTTGTGAACTGGTTCTGGCTCATCGCGAACTAGATGTGAACTGGTTGTGAACTGGTTCTGGCTCATCGCGAACTAGATGTGAACTGGTTGTGAACTAGTTCTGGCTCATCGTGAACTAGATGTGAACTGGTTGTGAACTGGTTCTGGCTCATCGTGAACTAGATGTGAACTGGTTGTGAGCTGGTTCTGGCTCATCGTGAACTAGATGTGAACTGGTTGTGAACTAATATTCCTGATTCTTCAGCAAATACAGTCATTCTGGTTAAGATTGAGACCAGGTCTTCTTGGCTTTAAAGGGTTTTAGCTGAAAAACTGTCCCATTCTTATTTGGAATGACTATAGTAGTCCGCGCATAAGTTGCGACAAATCAAAAAGTAAATAAAACTTTTAAAACTCTTACCTATTCTCTATTCTCTATTCCCTGTTTCCTGTTCCCTAAAAAACAGTGGGATTTTTGCCACGAATAAAATAGGATTGCTATATATACTTAAATAATATAGCAAGATAGAAATTTAGACTTTTCAATTCAAGTATTTTTGGCCATAGTTCTAGATTGTAATTAAAGCCAATACTAATAAGTTAATAATTACCCCACTTTAAGAATGCTTAGAATAGATATATGTGAGAATTGTAGAGAATAGATAGCTTAAATCTTATATAATTTATCTGCATGATTTTATAACTAAGAATTGAAATGACTCTAAGAATTGAAATGACTCAATGTTTAAATCCTGACTGTTTACAAGTTAACCAACCACAAACAAAATTCTGTACTAGCTGTGGTGAAAGATTACTACTAAAAGAACGTTATCGCCCTCTAAAAATTATCGGACAAGGAGGTTTTGGCAGGACTTTTCAAGCTGTAGACGAAGATAAACCTTCAAAGCCTTTTTGTGTAATTAAACAATTTTTTCCTCAAGCACAAGGAACTAAAACTTTGGAAAAAGCTGCGGAATTATTTGCTCAAGAAGCTGAACGTTTAGATGGTTTAGGTAGGCATCCACAAATTCCAGAACTTTTCGCATATTTTACTCAAAATAATCGGCAATATTTAGTACAAGAATTTATTGATGGGCAAAACTTAAAACAGGAACTAGAAAAGTCAGTTGCTTTTAATGAAAATCAAATATTGGAATTATTAAAAAGTTTATTGCCAGTTTTAGAATTTATTCATTCCCAACAAATTATTCACAGAGATATTAAACCAGAAAATATTATTAGGAGAAGGGAAGATAATCAATTAGTATTAGTAGATTTTGGAGCAGCTAAATATGCCACAATGACCGCTTTGGCAAGAACGGGAACGGTTATTGGTTCTGCCGGATATGTGGCACCAGAACAATCAGTAGGAAGAGCAAGTTTTGCAAGTGATATTTATAGTCTAGGTGTGAGTTGTATTTATTTATTGACTCAAGTAGAACCTTTTGATTTGTTTGATGTAAGTGAAAATGATTGGGTATGGCGAGACTATTTGCCCTCAAGTGTAAGTAATGAATTAGGAGAAATCTTAGATAAAATGATTATTGGTGCAACGAAGAAAAGATTTAAAAATGCAGTAGAGATTTTATCTATTCTTCAGCCAACTCTTCAAAGACAAAAACCTACTTTTCAGTCACCCATATCTTTAGTATCAAAATATAAAGGGGATAAACCAATATCTCAATCATCAACAAAAGAATCAGAGAAAGGGGAATTATTTACTTTTGAAGTTATAAAAGTAAATGATTTTTGTTTTATTATCAATCGGACTCAGGGGAGTGCTAGACAAATAATAGAAAATTTAGGTAATGAAATTAGATTAGAAATGGTTTATATTCCTGGAGGAAGTTTTGTTATGGGTTCTCCAGAAACAGAAGTAGGAAGAAATGATAGAGAAGGTCCACAACAGAAAGTAACTCTCAACCATTTTTATATGAGTAAATATCCAATAACTCAACAACAATACCAAGCAATGATGGGTAAAAATCCTTCACATTTTAAAGGAAAAAATCGCCCTGTAGAAAATGTAAGTTGGAATGATGCGGTAGAATTCTGTAAAAGACTATCTAAGAAAATAGGTATAAGATGTAGTTTGCCAAGTGAGAGTCAGTGGGAATATGCTTGTCGCGCCGGGACAACTACTCCTTTCTATTTTGGAGAAACCATAGGAACTGATTTAGTGAACCACAATGGTAGCTGTCCTTATGCTGATGCTCCAACAGAAGAAAGTAGAGGAGAAACGACAGATGTAGGAATTTTTCCACCAAATGCTTTTGGTTTATATGATATGCATGGAAATGTGCGGGAGTGGTGTGCGGATGAATGGCATCAGAACTATGATGGTGCCCCTACAGATGGCAGTGTTTGGCTAGATGGGAATAAAGAACGTTCACCGCTGCGGGGCGGTTCTTGGGCCAACGGTCCTATTGATTGCCGCTCTGCGATTCGCTTCAGCTATTTTGGGCGCGACGACCTCTACAACTCTTCTGGTTTTCGTGTTGTCTGCGATGGCGGGAGAACTCTTTGACCCTTTTCTCTTTTCCCCTTTTACCCTTTACCCTGTGTTTCTTTTTCCTCTTTTGAGTCCCGCTTTAGCGGGTCGAATTTTTTTTTCATAACTATGTAGTATGTTTGTAATACGTAATTTGGCTAATCGAATTAGACACAATTTATGAGCTAAAATCCAGATTGAATATTATTTCTTTTTGTGATTTTATTATTCCTAAATTGATCAAATATTATTCCTTATCATTGACTAATAACCTTTGCTTATTGAACAATAATTTTTTCTATAAAAAACTCAAATATAAGAGGTCTTATCAAATAAAAAAAACTACTTTATAATGGTGATAAATCTGAATAATTATTATTTTATTTAGTTAAGCTATATCTTGGCTTTTATGCTTTGAATATGGCTATATTTGTTAGCCAATCAACTATCAGAACTTTGCTGATAAATTATTAGTTATTAATTATTGACAGGAGATATCTAATATGTTTTTTTTTGCTGGACTTGAAAAAGAAAATACTCATCCTTTACCCCCTGGTAGTTTTGGACTACCATTAATTGGTGAGACGATTGATTTTCTGAGAGATCGTAATTTTTCTCAGCGACGAGAACAAAAATACGGTAATATTTTCAAAACTAATATATTAGGTCGCCCTACAGTGGTAATGACAGGCCCTGAAGCGAACCGCTTTATTCTTGACACTCATTTTGACCATTTTTCCTGGCATGACGGTTGGCCGAAAAATTTTAAAGAACTTTTAGGCAAATCTCTTTTCTTGCAAGAAGGAGAAGAACATCAAAGAAACCGTCGATTATTAATGCCTGCTTTTCATGGACAAGCTTTGAGGAGTTATTTTGCCATTATGGTTGATACGATCAATCGTTATTTGGTGAAATGGTCTCAGATGAAATATCTGACTTTACTACCAGAAATGAAACAGATGACCTTTGAACTTGCAAGTATATTGCTTTTAGGTAGTAAACCAGGAACAAAAACTACGCTTTTGTCTCAAAAATTTAGCAAACTCACTGCAGGTTTATTTAGTCTACCCATTAGGCTACCTTTTACTACTTATACTTTAGCGTTAAAAGCTAGGGATTTTTTATTGAATTATATAGAAGAAGAAATCAGAGAAAGAGAAAAAAATCCGGCTCAAGATGCACTCAGTTTATTAATCAAAACTAAAGATAAAGAAGGGGATAGTCTAAGTCTGGAAGAAATAAAAGTACAAGCATTATTAATGCTATTTGCTGGACATGAAACTACAACATCAATGCTTACCTCTTTATGTATGGCATTGGCACAAAATCCTGATATTTTGGCACAAACAAAAGCCGAGCAAGAAAAATTAAAACAGCAGGGAAAGCTAAGTAATGAGCAACTCAAACAAATACCTTATTTAGAGCAAGTCCTCAAAGAAGTAGAAAGATTATATCCTCCTATTGGTGGAGGTTTTCGAGGTGTGGTCAAACCTTTTACCTACAACGGTTACTATGTGCCCCAAGGTTGGCAAGCATTATATCGCATTGAAAGAACTCACCAAGATCAAAGAGTTTATACTAATCCTTTAAAGTTCGACCCAGAACGTTTTCATCCAAAAAGAGCTGAAGATAAGAAGATGGATTATAGTTTAGTTGGTTTTGGCGGAGGTTCCAGATTTTGTTTGGGTTATGCTTTTGCCCAAATGGAAATGAAGATTTTTGCTTCTCTACTATTACGTAATTATCAGTGGAAATTAGAACCAAATCAAGATTTATCCCTTGATGCTCTTCCCTCTTTACATCCTCGTTCCGGTTTAAAAATACTGATGATAAAAAATTCAGATGGGTGATCAAAGAGAGTTAGTCAGTCTTAATTTGATAGTTTTAAAGATATTAGGACTTACCCAAATTCATTTATGGACGCCATATGTAGGGAATTTCTGGCATTTGCCCTCACTGTGTATAGGCTTATTGGTATAATTGAGCAGTCAAATTCAGGAATTATTGTCAATGATAATTTTTTGCTCAAATGAAAGATATTGCACAGTCCTGGTATTATCTACTACAGCAGTTTTTTATCTCGATAGACTACAGTAGGGACCTTGCATTCAGCCTCCCTACAAGGTTTTGGTTATGGCGATGTAGTTCATCAATTTGAAAAGCACTGTAATAGAAATCTCCAGAAAAGAGGGAGTAGGGAGTAGAGAATAGGGGAAGAAAGAATTGATTATTTCTGTGTAATAATTGATTTGATTTTTTATTATTGATTATCTGATTTTAAAGATTATGCAAATGTTAGAAAAAGAAAAAATAGGACTAATATTAAAAATTAATGGAGTACAACATCAGCTAAATATAGAACCTCGCGTGACATTGTTAGATGCACTACGAGAATATTTAGGTTTAACAGGTACAAAAAAAGGATGCGATCGCGGTGAATGTGGAGCCTGCACCGTATTAGTAGATGGTAAACGGATAAATTCTTGCTTGACCTTGGCAGTGATGCAGATGGGCAAATCAATTATTACTATTGAAGGTTTAGCAGAAAACGAGCAACTTCACCCAATACAAAAAGCTTTCATTGAACATGATGCTTTTCAATGTGGTTATTGTACTTCTGGTCAAATAGTTTCTGCTGTTGGTTTGTTAGCAGAAATGCAGCCAAAGTCAGATACAGAAATTCGGGAAGGTATGAGTGGCAACCTCTGTCGTTGTGGTGCTTATAATCATATTGTTGCAGCAGTTCGTGAAGTAGTGGAGAACACAGAAAATGCACCCATTTAGTTATACAAGAGTTAAGGAAGCAAACACAGCTATAACAACAGTTGCCCAAGATGCAGCCATATCTTTTATTGCTGGGGGGACTGACTTAATAGGTTTAATCAAAGATGGCGTACAAACACCTAAGCAACTTGTAGATATCAACTCTCTACCCTTGGCAGAAGTAGAGGTCGATACTGAAAAAAACATCCGTATAGGTGCTTTGGCAAAATTGAGCGATGTCGCTAGCTATCCCACTGTTCAAAAATACTATCCTGTCATCTCAGAGGCAATATTAGAAAGCGCTTCTCCCCAACTACGAAATATGGCAACAGTGGGTGGAAATTTATTGCAACGGGTACGTTGTAATTATTTTCGTGATCCAGTTTTCCCCTGTAACCTCCGTAACCCAAATACAGGCTGCCCCGCTGTTGAAGGCTATAACCGAATGCACGCTATTTTGGGTACGAGTGAACATTGTATTGCTACTCATCCTTCAGATTTAGCGGTGGCTTTGATGGCCTTGGATGCGGTAGTTTGTATTCGGGGCAAAACTGTACAACGCCGAGTGCCTCTCAATAACTTTTATCTGTTGCCGGAAGATACGCCCCACCGAAAAAATGTTTTAGAGCATGGGGAGTTAATAGTTGCTGTGGAAGTACCTTATTTTTCCTGGTTTAACAACTCTCATTATTTAAAAATTCGCGATCGCGCCAATTATGAATTTGCCCTAGTCTCTGTGGCTATTGCTCTAGAAGTTGAGAAAGACATAATTAAATCTGCGCGACTAGCATTAGGGGGAGTAGGTACAAAGCCTTGGCGTTGCCAGGAAGCAGAAATGGTTTTGCAAGGACAACCGATCAATGAGGCGACTTTTACTACTGCAGCAGAAGCAGCTTTAGTAGGAGCAAAACCTTTAAAATATAATCAATTTGGCCGCGTGAGTGTACCTAATAACAAGGTCAAGGGCTGTATCTACTTTAGAGCCCTTGCTTTACTACAAGCTTTAATTATAACTATACTCATTTCAAATAAGAATGGAAAACTTTTTCTGCTGAAACGCGAGTTATAGCAAGAAATACTTATCTCAATCTAAATTAAAATAACTATATATATTAATACCAATGATCAAAAACTTCTACAAAACATCAAGCTGAGGATTTATTTTGAGAAGAAGTTCTATTTGGTATAGTTTACAGCGCTTTTCAAATTGATGAACTACATCGCCATAACCAAAACCTTGTAGGGACGTTGCATAAGGGCGTCCCTACTGTGGTTGACCGACATGAAAAATGCTGTAAAATTTTTCCTAGCGGGACTTTTAGATTTTTTATACTGAAAATGGCTTCAAGCCTACTATTAGCAAAGTAAATACCTTAAATGGCTTAAAATGGCTGGAACCTAGATATATCAAGAAAAAGTTTAATTTTAGGCAAAAGTATTGCTGTATAAAGGTTTTACCTTATTTTCAACCTGTTTTTTCCTGAAGTCCAGCTAGTAAGAAATATTGAAAATACCTAATTATCTTTGCTCCTATTATGTTACCAATTATTCCACCTCCGAAAGGATTTAAAATATTCTACTCTCCTAACAGTGAACTGCTATTAGTTTACCGTCCAAATGGTATGAGATACTTACTTATATTCGCAATTATTTGCCTTTTAGCTTGGATACTATTCTGTATTTTTATTGCCACATTGTTAATAACTTCATTTATCCTGATTCAAGATTATTTAATCAGTATTTTAACTTTTATATTTTTCTTTATTCCTTTAGTTATGCATTTTTTTGCTGCTCAAGTTTTTAATCAAGCCTATATAATCCTATATTTTTTTCTAGCAAAAGCTAGCTTTGACTTAAGATTTGACTGTCTAGTCTTTAATGAAAAATTAGGTAATTTTAAAGAAAAAAACAAGAAATTAGGCGCTCAAAAATTCAATATATACAACAAGTTAAAACTAGCGGTTTTAAAGGAAATAGATTCTCATCATGGGGTTTATTAATCAGAAGTAACCATCAAGATTATCATCTTCTTGCCTATCAGTCTTATGACAAAATTAAATGGTTAGGTAATATTATTGCGGCATGGGCTAAAGTTAACTACTTACCATCATTAAAAAAGTAAGCTTTTGTGCGTTTACAGTTGTTTTCATTTTAGTAGACCACAGTAGGGACGTTCCATGGAACGTCCCTACAAGGTTTTGGTTATAATAATGTAATTAGTTGTAACTAAAGTCAAAGGCGGCACCCAGATTCGAACTGGGGGATGAGGATTTTGCAGACCCTTGCCTTACCACTTGGCCATGCCGCCATCTTCACTTATATTAAGTATACATCATTCAAGGAAATATAGCAAGCCTCAAACATGTAGGGTTGAAATTACTGATGGCCTGATTTTCCATAGTTGTTAGGTGTTAGGTTGAGAAATTAACAAATTGATAACATTCTACTACCAAATCCGTTGATTTTGGCCACACCGTTACATTTTCTATCTTTGCTGTTAACCTAAAACCCACTAAAACTTAACATATGAAAATGATGTACAGGATAAATAGTGGAAATCATGTATTGCCGACATCTTGCCCCCGGAATGACCTAATAAGAAGGTCAAGGGCTGTAGATCAAAACTTACGTTCAATTCTCAAAGGTTCACCGGGAGAAAGTTGTTTAATTTTTGTTGTTAAATCATGCCAAGGCTGTAGTTGACCAATTTGAAAAGTGCGACTCATTACAACATAAATAGAAGTTTGGTCACAACCAATACCTGCACTAATTACATTTAACCAAGAATTAGCAAAAATTTCATCTGTAATATACCAACTTTCATCTTCATATTTAAAATGACGTTTGAAAGAGAAAGGTGCATCTTGTTTATTAGTAATCAGAATTTTTTGTAATATTTTTCTAATTAAATTTGGGAAAAAACGCCCAAAAGTCAACATTACTAATCTCAGAATTATTAACTTAAGAGGTGACATTTGAGTTTGTTTTGCCCAGCCCATATCACCGGAAATAACTATTTCATCCTGAAAGATTTTCACATCATAATTGCCACTTAAGTGACTAACTGCATTGAGAATTTTTTTTCCTTTGCTAACTTGCAAAGATGAATGAGTATCAGAAGCCACTAATTTTTGATTACGAAATAACTTAAAAACACCACCTTTATTCAGACTCACATATAATTCTACACCCGGTCGTCGTTTAATCAAGATTTGAGCTTCTTTTAACCAAACACTAGCAACATCACGACTCATATCAATAGGTCTTTCAGTAACAAAATCTCGCCATGCCAACAAATAATTCCAGGTATGATGACCAATAATATGATCATCGGCATAACAAGGAGCTAAACCATTTTTTAAGCCTATTAAGAATTGGTCATTAATCCACAAAGTAGTAGGTAACCATTTACCGACTAATTCAAATCCATGAGGAAAAAAGTTATAGGTATTGCGACTAGCGTATTCTCCACCAAAAGAACCATCGGGATGAATAAATTGTGCAGCTAGCTCCACTGCTTTAGTAATAATATACTTTAATTTTTCACTAGGATTTAATTCATAAATTCTAGCTAAACAAGATATAGTGAGAGTATGATAACCAGGGTCAAAACCGGAATATTCTGCAAACCATCCTTCTTGACTCTGCCAACTTAATAATCTTGATAAACGATTTGCTTTTGCGCTATCCCACTTTGAGGTTTCTAATAATTTACTTAGTAATTCCAAACACAAGACAATTAATGCTTCATGGTTAGCTAACTTGCCAGTTTCATAATGATTAACTAACCAATCAGCTTTTTTTTCAAAAAAACTGAGAATTTCGTAGTTATTTAATCCTAATATTTGATAACTTTCAATACTAGCTAATAGAGAAAAAGCTGTTGCTCCACTGGCTCGCTCGAAGGGAAAATAATCATCACAAGAACCGTCAGAATGAGCACTATGGGAAGCATATAAAATTCCTGCTTCTACCCATTTACGTATCATTTCCTGAAGATAATATGGATTATTAGGAATTTCTAAACTATAAGCTAGGGCTAAAGGTAAGACAAATTCTTGAGCCATACCACTGGGAAAGTCTATAATTTTATAATGCCAAAAATTGCGGTCAAAACAGCCATAGGTAGGACTATGTAAATTGCGGTCTAGCAATGTCAAAATTTTTGGTATTTGAGCTAATGCTTCCTGAGCAAATAAGTCTCTCATCTCAACTTTTTCGGTATTAGTTATATCATGTTCATTTTTATTGGCCAATAAATCAGATTCTATCTCTGATGAGTAATTTTTATTTTTTATGGATATCTGAGGATTTTGCATATCTATAACTTGCTTAGTTTTATTAATTTTATTGTTAATTGTTTTTTATAGTACTGATTTTTGAATGAGTCAGTTCCAGGTTTAGTCTGCAAAAAATATGACATATTTATCCCGAGTTTTTGATAACTATGAAAAGTTTATACAGCAATCCTATTAGTGTTCAAGGCTTGACACCTTACTACAAGGGCTTCAGATTTCTTTTACAGGACTTAGGCAGTAGCGCCATATCTAGTAGGGTTTAATGGTCTTTAACCCCTACAGATAGGGTATTATCTATCAGTTTGCGTAAGTCCTATTTTATCAATGGTCTCTAAGCACTTAGCTTGTGAAAAAAATCCAGCAAGGACTCAGATTAGTTGATGACTTTTTATTCATGTTTTTTCATATTTCTTTATGATTTTTAACTTTCCTTGGAGACTAATTCCTTCTCCTGTGTGATGATGAGTTAATAGTTGACAGCTAAATGCTTACCTAGCAATTAAATCTTATGATTTTGAAATAGAGTATCACTTTCAATCTTTATTAGTTTCCCCTTCTGGTAATGAAAATAAAATTTTACAAGCTAATCAAGACTTACTAGATATGGGATTAGTTCAAGTAATGAAAAATATCGCGAAAATTAATACAAAAATAGGTGATTTGAATGCTCAATGGTTGGAAAATTTGGCAGCAATGTTAGAGACAAATTTAGAAAAGACTAACCTGTCTGTGGATGAAGAAAAATATCTAACTTTCCTGATGCAGGTATTACGAGTAATCTCGGATAATGACGGAAAACCAGAGGCTGCCTATTCATTATTAGAATATAATCAGGAACGGCTCAATCAAAATTTACTGACAATTATACAAAATTGGGCAGGGAAAAATCTGCCAAAAATGGAACCAAAATTAGCACAAAATATTGCTCTAGATATTGTTAATTTCAGTAACCTAATTCTACTGTTTCCTTTGGGTAATCAAATTAATAATGTAGAAATAGCAATAGCAGGTTATGAAGTTGCTTTAACAGTTTTACACAGTCAACAATTTTCGCAGATCTGGATAACTATTCAAAATAATTTGGGCAGTAGTTACCAAAAACGTACTATTGGAAACTTAGAAGAAAATATAGAAGTAGCGATCGCTTGTTACAATAAAGCTCTTGAAGTTGGGACTAGTTCTGGGTTGCTTCAAGGATGGGCAACTACTCAAAATAATTTGGGGAATACTTATCAACAACGTATTGCGGGAACAAGAAAGGAAAATTTGGAGAATGCTATTAGTTGTTACCAGAAAGCTTTAACTGTGAGGAGTTTAGAGAAATGGCCTCAAGAATGGGCGAGTACCCAAAATAATCTGGGTAGTGCTTACCACGAACGTATTGCTGGAGAAAAAAAGAAAAATATTGAAGAGGCGATCGCTTGTTATAATTTAGCTCTCAAGGTACGGACTCAGGCAGAATTTCCCTTAGACTGGGCAAGGACTCAAAATAATCTGGGAAATGCTTATCTAGATCGGATAGTGGGGGATAGACAAGATAATCTGGAACAGGCGATCGCCTGTTTTATTAGAGGACAAGAGGTCTATACTCAAGAAAGTTATCCTGCCTATTGGGAAATAATTTCTAATAATTTGGATCTTGTCTACAATGAACAGAGGTTAAGAAAGGTTAGTTAATTACGAACTATTAATTTTGTCGTTGTTGGGCTTTAGCTAAATCCTCAAGAAGCCTCGGGCCAAATCAAAGATTATGGCGTGAGATGAATCGATGGTCAATCAATGGGACTCAATGGGACATTGATTGACCATATTATTCTGGTTTTTTTGATTCTCAATTTCTGTTGACATCCTCCACGGTTATTAGGCACAGGGAAACAACTGAGCCGTAGCTCCGATGCAAGTTGACGTTTCACAGGCTGTCGCTACTTTGGCAGTAGTCTTACACTTGCCGACCCGTCCGTTTTTTGTCTCGGTAAAGCCACCCGGGACTAATATAGCAACCCTATGAGTGATCGGGCGCAAAAATCCTACTGCTTTTTAGGAAACAGGGAACAGGGAACAGATAATAGGTAAGAGTTTTAAAAGTTTTATTTACTTTTTGATTGGTCGCAACTGATTTAGGACTGCTATATATTTATTGTGAACTCAAAAACAACAAGGAGATGACCTATGAAAAAAAATCAACTGAAAAGTTGCCCTTCTAGGGCGAGGCTTTAAACCCAATTTTTCGGTAAAAAAGTCCCCAAAGAATTATCCAAAAGAACTCCTAAATTGTGAGCACTGCGGTATAGTAATGGAGTGCTAGGCGACCATACAAAGATATCTGTTGATATGCAAATATTAATTCCAGTATTATTCCTAACTGCCTGTTTTTGTCTAGGCTCTCTTCCTCTAACTAATTTAATAGTTAAGAATCTGGGAAATATTAACCTAACAAAAGTTGGTACAGGTAACCCTAGTGTAGCAGCCGCATTTGTTCACGCACCAAAGCCTGTGGCAATACTTGCAGTCTTGGCAGAAATTAGTAGAGGTATTGCTCCTGTTTTAGCTGCAAAATTATTATTTATAGAAATTCCTACTTGGCAATTAGTGGGATTAATATTTCTAGTGGCAGGTAGATATTTCATTGCTCAAGGTGGCGGTGTTACTAATGCCAGTTGGGGAGTTTTGATTTATTCTCCTGTTGTTGTATTGGCTTCGGGAATTACAGGTTTTTCGATATTAGTAATAGGTCAACAACTTTTTCCTCACAATAATCAAAATATTCGACAATGGTCAGCTCGTTTGGGATGTCTGAGTAGTTTTTTCTGGATTTTATTCTTTCGCACCTCAGCATCTTTATTGGAATTATTCGCAGCAGCAGGATTAGCAATTTTCTTAGTAATAATAAATTTTTGCCAGAGTGATGATATGGCTTTATACAAACAACTTATATTTTCTCTCAATAGTCGACTTGATCCTAAAATTTGTGGAGAAAAAGCAGCTAGATTAGCTCTACTAAAAAAATCCGGTTTTAATGTTCCTGAAGGTTTTGTTTTACCTGCAATTGAAAATGGAAATAGGGAATTGTTTGTGGGGAGTGAGGTGACAAAATCTATTCCTGATACTCGACTCTCAACTGGCTTTTTCTCAGTAGGTAAAATTTTAGATAAGTTAGATAAAATGTCTTGGAGTTTTCCCTTAATTGTTCGTTCTTCAGCAGTAGGGGAAGATAGTGATAATAGTTCTGCTGCCGGACAATATGCAACTATTTATCCTGTGACAAATGAAACGGAATTATTAGAGGCAATTAATATTTGTCGTCAGTCTTATTGGTTGCCAGAAGCTATTGCTTATCGGCAACAAAGAGAAATTCCTGATGGGGAAATGGCGGTTTTGATTCAGCCTTATATTATGAGTCAAGTTGCTGGAGTAATGTTTACTCGAAATCCTCTGGATGGTAGTGCAAAAATAATTATTGAAGCTCTGGCTGGAGGTGCGGCAAAAGTTGTGGGTGGGCGGTTGACTCCCCTACATTTAGAAATTGATAAAAATAGATTTCACGAAATTAAAAATTCCACAGTCAAAGGTAAAAGTTATCCTTCTATTAATGAATATGCTGATTTTTTTAGTCAATTAGAAAATCAGGATATTTTACCTCCAGAAATTATTCAAGAATTGGTAAGTAAAGCAGAAGCTATTGAAGGATTTTTTCATGGTTTGCCTCAAGATATTGAATGGTGTTGGGATGGGGAAAAAATTTGGATTTTGCAAAGTCGCCCAATTACTAATCTGAGACCTATTTGGACTCGAACTATTGCAGCAGAAGTAATTCCAGGAGCTATTCATCCTTTGACTTGGTCGATAAATCGTCCTCTGACTTGTGGGGTTTGGGGAGAAATTTTTACTATTGTTTTAGGGGAAAAGGTAGCAAAGTTGGACTTTACTGAAACGGCAACTTTACTGGGTTCCCATGCTTATTTTAATGCTACTTTGTTAGGGGAAATTTTTAGAATGATGGGATTGCCGGAACAGGGTTTAGAGTTTTTATTACGAGGGCAAAAAATGGGAAAACCTCCTTTAGAAAAAGTCTGGTCTGCTTTGCCTGGTTTATGGCGTTTGATTCAAAAAGAAATGGCAATTGATGATGAGTTTGAGGGTGACTATCATCAAATTTTTGTTCCCGCACTACAAAGTTTGGAAAATAATTTTCAACATAATTTTCCCGAAAATTCGTCCCAGTTTTTATCAGAATTATTGGTCCAAGCAGAAAGAATTCAGGAATGGTTAAAACCGATTACTTTTTATAATATTTTGGGTCCTATAGGTTTAGGGATTAGGCGCTCGCTCTTCGGTGTTTCTGAGGAATGGTTACCTACTGATACTGCTCCTGAAATTGTTTCGATTCGAGAATTACAAAGGTTGGCAGTTAAGTTGAAAATGGCAACTAAATCTGATGTAGAAATAGAGGTAGCATTTGAGGAAAATCAGGAATTGCAATGGGAGTTTCAGGGATGGTTGGAAAGTTATGGTTATTTGAGTGAGGTTGGTACGGATATTGCTGTGGCTACTTGGGGAGAAAAGCAGGATAATTTCCGGGATTTATTATTTACAATGGCTCGGAAAGGTGAGAGAGAAAAAGATAATTTTTCGGTAAGGTCTTTGAATTTTTGGCAGAGTTGGCGACTGGGAAAATGTACAAAACGTGCTAGAACTAAGGGTAGAATTGCTGAAGTTTATGGGAAACTTTTGGCTGATTTACGAAGGACGTTTTTGGCAATGGAAAATTATGGATTAGAAGTAGGAATTTTTGAGCAAAAAGGAGATATTTTTTATTTGGAATTTACGGAAGTTAGGGAGTTGATTTTATCTACAGTGGGTTTGGTCTCAGAAGGAAATCTAACAAAGTTTAATACAGAACTTCCTGTAGGTTTGGTCTCAGAAGAAAAGACAACAAATAGTTTAGGAGTCTCAGAACAAAACACGAAAGAATTTAATGTAAGAGAACTTATCCGTAAAAGACGGGAAAAGTTGGAAAAAGATGGCGATCGCCTAGTTCCCTCTGTAGTTTATGGGAATGTATTACCCCAGGAAAGTCAGGAAACTTTCTCTAATGAGGAAAATGTTTCTTTTTTACAGGGGATACCAGGGAGTGTTGGTTGTGTGGAAGGTTATGTCAAGATTTGTGGGAGTTTAGAGGTAAATCTTGCTGAGGAGGAAAATCTAATTATAGTTGTTCCTTATACTGATGCTGGTTGGGCACCTTTGTTATTGAAGGCAAAAGGTATTATTGCTGAGGTGGGGGGGCAGTTATCCCACGGAGCTATTATTGCCCGGGAGTATGGTATTCCGGCAGTAATGAATATTTCTGGAGCGATGACTCGTTTACAGAATGGGCAAAAAGTCAGGGTAGATGGGTATCGGGGTACCGTGGAATTGTTATTTTAAGTACAGGACTTACCCAAAGATACTATATCAGGACTTACCCAACGAAACTATGTATAGTGGTAATATCTTAAAAATGATAATTTTTGCACGATATATAGCGGTACTGCGTAAGTTCTATATATGTAGCTCATGACAATTTCGACAATTGTTCAATTTGGGGATTAAAATATATACAATTAGCGATTCCTATACCACGAGTTTCGTAGCTGATAGAATCCAAATAACTTTATGTTCATTGTGCAATTTTAATTTTTAACCCATACTTTTTATTGATTACTGTGTCATCAAAGATTAAATATCCGGCTGCTCTATAAAACTGATACAAAGCCTCACATAACCTGATAATTTGATGTTTATTTCCTGCTTCTACTGAGACCGTTGGCGGTTACTCATCCACAAGTATTTACTCTCGAGCCAACCGCATCTCTCGAATTTATACTGGGGTTTAAATCTCTATTCCTAATATCTCAGTAAAAACTCTAGGTTTGACAAATTTAACTACCTTACCTGTTACATTAACTGGCTCGTTGTATTGCATACAGCAGTTTTCATGTCGGTAGACCACAGTAGGGACGCCCTTATGCAACGTCCCTACAAGGTTTTGATTATGGCGATGTAGTTCATCAATTTGAAAAGCGCTGTAATGAGGTAACTTGCTAACTATAGTCATTTCAAATAAAAGTGGAATACTTTTTCTGCTGAAACTCAGTTATAGCAAGAAATACTTGTCTCAATTCTTTATTAAAATAACTATAACTATACCTCTTGACTTTTCTGCTAAAGTATTCCCAGAGTTTTGATATAGGTGAGCTTGATAGATAGAAAAAAATACAAGTTTTTTAACCGCAAAAGCCTAATTTATTTATGTGTTAGTGCTTTGAGAGTTACAGCACTTCCGAGGATACTGAGGTACAACAACAGTAATGAATGGATCAATAAAATGAATAATGTATCATAGGCGATCGCTAAAGTTTAAATAATAACTAAAAATTAATTGTTAAAATCTAATTTATCAAATAATATGAAAGCTTATATTTTGACCTAAAAAAAAAGATTATTGAAACGTAATTTGAATCAAAAAAGTTCAATTAGTCCATTAGCCATTCGATTTCAAGTGGCGAATAGTTTTATGTAAAAACTCATCAATAGATATATTGATAATGGTTATATAAAAGCATAATCTTATCGTCCTAGTTCGGTTCATAAATTAAAAGGTTTTGGAGAAAAAATTTAGAAAATTAGTTCAAGAAAAACCAGATGCCACTTTCAAAGAGTTATGTTCTCAAATAGAAAGTAAAACAGGAATAACTGTGAGTCATTCTACTCTGTGTGTTGAGCTTCAAAAATTAAACTTGACAGTAAAAAAACTTTTCCAATAGCTCAAGCTGCGCCTACAAAAGATATAGAAAAAAGACTTGATTATTGGGAAAACATTAGAGATATGAAGCCAGACAACCTAGTCTTTTAGGGATGAAACTGCCATGAATTTACCCATGACGAGAATCTATGTTTTTCTATTCAAGGAGATAGAGTTTATGATACTCGTCCCTTGTACGGTTGTTTAATTAACCCTCCGTCATTATAACCGAAATTCTGCTTTAATTTTTAGTTTTAGTTTGAATTTGAATTTGATAATCGTCTCTAATTTTCTTAATGGGAAACTGAACAAACTTTGGATCTCCTATAATTTTCCAGTCAAACATCCGCAGCAGATGAGACGCAAAAACTTTACTAATCACCATTGCCATTTGTGCTCCTAAACAAGCGTG
Source organism: Trichodesmium sp. MAG_R02 (assembly GCA_023356605.1). Classification (GTDB taxonomy): domain Bacteria; phylum Cyanobacteriota; class Cyanobacteriia; order Cyanobacteriales; family Microcoleaceae; genus Trichodesmium. Next base: position 61,925 of record JAKQYE010000001.1, read on the forward strand.
TACTCCACCCCCAAAAGGGATAAATTTGTACATCTGACCTTCATTACGTTCTGGCAAAAAACGCTCCGGCTCAAATTTCTCTGGTCGCTCAAAATGTTCTGGCATAATGTGAGCTATCCTGGGTTCTGCAATTAAGGTCCAACCTTTTTTATAGAGGATATTATCAACCACAACAGATTTAGTTAACCGACGACTAGCAGTAGAACTTGGCGGTAAGGTGCGAAGAGTTTCTTTAATTGTTGCCTCCAGAAAAATCATTTGCTTTAAATGCTCTGGTGAAAATTGATTAATGTTATTATTCTCACCCAATATCTGTTCTTGCTCCTGTTGTAACCTTTGCAATATCTGAGGATATTTTCCAAGTTGATATATTAGAGAAGATACAAGTCCTGAAACTTCGTAATGGGATGCCCACAATTGTAAAAGACATTGATTTTTAATCAGAATATCACTAAATATTCCATCTGGTTTTTTTTGCTGACCAACTAACATCATTGACAAGAAGTCTTGAGTCGGATTAATATTTCTACCTTTCTTCAGTCGTACTTTGATAACTTTACCCATAAAGTCAATCAATTTTGCCCGTGCTTTTATTCCGCGACCATAGGCAGTTAAAGGAGATTCCCATTTCAGTAATCCATAAAAACCATCAAAGTAGGTTTTGTATAAAGCTTTTAGTTCTGCTTTTGAAGAAATTGGTAATCCTTCAAAGGTAGTAGGGTCGGAGTCGTTTAAACTAATTCCCAGTAGTAGGGGAGTAAGTGTATCAAAGTTAATTTTCTCCACTGCTGGATATAGCTGAATTTTTTTGCTACTCCATGTTTTGATGCCTTGATAAATAATGTTATTAATGTGGGGAATATATCCTGCTAATGTTGCGCCAGTAAGACCAGGTGCTAATGCTGTTTTGCGCTGACTATGTAAATCAGGACGTTGAAGTAGACTGTACTCACCAAACATTTCCATTGTTGTTGCTGGCAGTGTAATTTCTGTATATTTATTGTCTCCATTGAATGCCATTTTATTTGTACTAGCGCTTCCTACAAATATTGTCGTTCCACCAAAAACACTAGTTTTGAATATAGGACCGTATTTTTTCAAGTTTTCACCACAGAAGCGCTCAGGATTAGCTATGTAATTAAATGTGTCATACCATTTTGGCTTTCGTGGTGGAATTTTAGTCTCTCCTGGTGCTGTTTCTCCATCAGCCAGTAATAGTAAATCAGTTGTTTGTAAACTCATTATTTATATGTAAAACTAATAGGACTTATCGATGCCGATGGGATTATACAACATTTATAGGTGTTAAGGTTGTTCCCCCTACTATATATGGTGGTTATAGGTAAGTCTTGACCAATTGAAAAAGATTCCTATGTATTCTCAAAAAAGTTAGTGGGACTTAAATAAAACAGAGTCATAAAATAGTCTCAAATATATTATAGACAGAGGATTTAACCTCAAAAAGGTATAAATCTAATATCCTCAAGGGTTGCGACAGCTATATTGCAACTTTCATCCCACTGAGCTCCTATAGTGTATAAGGCAGGACCAACAATCCCACCTTTAACGCGAATGATTTATAATATAGTCATTTCAAATTATATTGGAAAAATTTTTCTGCTGAAACGCGAGTTATAGTAAGAAAGACTTGTCTCAATCTAAATTAAAATAACTATACTAGTCAACTCAAGAAATTGGTAATTGAGTTAATACTACCAAAAGTAATCACTATAATAATGACCACAGTAGCCAACTACTTTAATACTTCTATTACAAACAGCAGGATTTAGGGCAAGGCTCTAATTGTAGAGTAAATATTTAAATAAATTATCAAAGATAAACTATGTATAGCGGTACTACGTAAGTCTTGAAAAATGAGTAACACTAATTATCTGATTAGAGTTAGGCAAATGTAGAAAAACCAAAGTTTGGAGGGACATCTTGCCAACGCCCTTGACCTACTGCTTGATTTGCTTCTGTGAGACTAATATCTCCAGTATATAAGGCACGACCAACAATCGCACCTTTAACGCCAATGGTTTCTAATGCTAGTAAACTTAACAAATCAGTAATTGAACTAATTCCACCAGAAGCAATTACTGGAATACTGACCACAGTAGCTAGTTCCCTTAATGCTTCTATATTAGGTCCTTTGAGAGTGCCATCTCGGTGAATATCAGTGTAGATGATCCCTGCAACTTTAAATTTGGCCATTTGACGTGCTAGGTCAGTTGCTAATACTTCTGAAGTTTCTAACCAACCTTTAGTGGCAACTTTGCCATCTCTAGCATCAATGCCTACAATAATTTGATCAGGAAACTCTTGAGAAAAGTCGGAAACTAACTGAGGTTGTTCTATAGCGATAGTACCTAAAATAGCCTGCTGAACTCCAAGAGCAAGCACATCGGCAACTGCGGCATAGTTCCGTAGCCCACCGCCTACTTGTACTGGTACATCCACTGCTTTAACGATCGCTTCAATGGTCTTTTGATTGACGGGTTTACCTGCTTTTGCAGCATCTAAGTCTACTAAATGTAGCTTAGTTGCTCCTTGGTCTACCCACTTTTTTGCTACATCAACTGGGTTATCATTAAAAATTTCTGTTTGCTCATAATCTCCTTGATACAACCTTACACAACGTCCACCTAATATGTCGATCGCGGGAATTATATTCATAGATTCTATATTTTGTATACAAAACTACTAACTTTGTCAACAGTTGCACCCACTCTTAAGATGATACATAATCGAACTAGAAAGTCCTGGCCACAGAGGAGTTTTTACTCCTGCTAACCTCAAGGCTTCTGCAGTCCAATCATTGCAAGTTCTTAAAATTGAATAAGTATCTTTTGCTCCATAAAAACCAACTCTATAATTAGGGTCTATGATCAGACTTTTTCTATTACCTTGAGCATCAAACTGGAAAGAATTATTAATAAATTCCATCAGCATAAGATAATTAAACTCAGTAATAATAACACACTTAATTTCATACTGTTGAGGAATATTTTGATAAGCTAATACCCTCATTGCAGAAGGTGTTGGCAGGAATAGGGCCTTAAAAGTTGTCGCAATTGGCAATAATGTCTCAGTATAAGTTTCTAGAAAATAAGCTCTATCACCAAAACCAAAAGCTAGATAATTAATTGAAGCTGATGGATTAGCTATTAATTTTATGTTTAAATGTTGCTGCCAATCCCAAATTTTAGTATTGACTGTAACTAGAATATCTGTATGAATACCTGTATTGTAAATATATATAGGGATACCCTTGTTTAGTAAGTTCAAATCACAAGAATTATTCCCAAAATTTTCAGGAGTAAAGTAACCAATATTTAGGCAAATTACCACAGATAAAACAGAAATTGGTACAAGTTTAAAAATTATCTTTTTAAACCTAGAAAAATGATGATTTATTGAGATAATTTTTTTCAATAAAATCATAGGATAATGGGCTTGTCTGAATCATACAAATCCTACAATATAACTATAATATAAAGTTTTAGAAAAAGGGAAAAATAATTATTATTTCTTCCTTTTTCCCACTCTATAGTAGTTCGCGCATAGGTTGCAACAAATCAAAAAGTAAATAAAACTTTTAAAACTCTTACCTATTCTCTATTCCCTGTTCCCTGTTCCCTAAAAAGCAGTGGGATTTTTGCCACGAATAAAATAGGATTGCTATATTGAATTGCATTAAGCTGTTAAGCCAGTACTCTTTTAAAATGGGCATTATTTTTGCTCTAATTTAGAATTGATAACTTACAATGGTTTTTTCTGCATGGTGACATAGAATCAATTTGCCCTTTAAATGCACAAAAGCTTATTGATTTCGATTTAATTAGCATTAATCAATTTCGATGGTGTTGATAAATTGTTGAGAATATACGATTTATCTGAAATATAATTGTGATAATCTTTCTGTTTTTCATATATCATTAAATTATATATTCCTACTTCCTTGATTTTGGTTCTTTTTTGATTGAATAATAGTTTAGGTTCACCAATATTGACTTTTAATTCTGAGAGCTGATAATTTCTTGTCCCCCATTTAATTATGGTAGATTTTTTTGTATAAAAACAAAATATACATCTTGTTTTTGATATTTTTTAAACCAATGAAATTTAAAAATACTGTAGAACTATCCGTCTCCTGTAATGATAGTTTTAGATTTTTTCAAAAGTTTTAACACAGTAAAGTCATTAAACCTAAAACCTAAAACCTAAAACCTAAAACCTAAAACCTAAAACCTAAAACCTAAAACCTAAAACCTAAAACCTAAAACCTAAAACCTAAAACCTAAAATCTGGGAACTAAATTTTTGAGAGTAGCTTCCATAATGTCTGTAGTTTGAGCTGAAACTGTATATACTAGAGCTTCTCGGTAAACTCGTTGCGCTGCATTATTTTTGTGATTTGCTGCTCCACTGGAAACAGTAACAGCAGCAACAGCACAGCGTTGAGCTAAATTAATAGCTTTTGCTCTGAGGTGGAGTTTTGTAGCAAAATCTGTGTCAGGATTTTTATTAGCTAGTTCTATGGAATTTCGACATTGATTAACTTCTACTTTAAGGGAATTTATAGTATCTGTAATAAAAGCTAGAGATTTCTTTTTTGAAACTTCTATCATAATATCTATACCGGCCATTGCACATCCTAAAGCAAATGAAGTAAAATATAATACTTTTTTTCTGTCGTTTTCTTGAATATAATTTGACGGTTTAATGGCAACTAAACGTGCATTAGGTAAAAACCAATTCGTAACTGTAGCACTAACAGTATTAGTTGAATTTATAGCACACAAATGCATAGGTTTTGAGAAAGTAATATTACCATTTAATTGATTATTTTCAACAAAAGGCATCATACCAAAAATTGCTTTGCCATCAGGTGATTTTGCGGCGATAATAAACTCTTGAAATATACCCCACCCAGTTATCCAAGGCACAATTCCTTCTATATAGTATCCATCTGTAGTTGGAACAGCTTTTACAGGTGGTTCCCCAGAGCGTCGAAGTTGAGAAAAAGCTATTCCTAATAATATTTTGCCGTAGCTCAAATGGGGTAAATATTGTTGTTGTAATTGATGATTTTGACTTGATGCTAACATTGCTGCTGCACTTTGATGTTGTGTTTGGAGAAAAGATAATGCACCAGAATATCTTGCTACAAGTAATTGATAATTAAAATAATCTTGTTGATTTAATTCTAAACCTCCCCATTTTTGGGGAACTCGTAGTCCTAATAAGCCTGATTTTCCTAAACTCATCAAAGCCTTTTCTAGTTCTAGTTGGTTACTGTCAATTTCATTAGCTACAGAAGTAATATTTTGTAAAATTGAATAGGCAATTTGCTGTACATTTCGGGATCTTTCTGAATTTTTCGGGGTAAGTGATATGGTCATAAACAAATCCTGAACTAGTTTTTAGAATGTATCATATCACAATTAAATTTTCAGGAACGGGAAATAAGTAATTAAATAAGTAATTATATCAATTCTCTATGAAGCCGTCCTTAGTATAAGTTGATAGGATATACAGCATATTTCGGGCAAATAACGTACAGGGTAAATGGTAAAAATATGATTTCCGGCATCTTGTCCCCGTGGATGTACCTCATAGCAACCGAAAGGGCTGTAATATACCCAGGACTTACGCAAGCAGACTATATATAGGGTACAGTTATCTTGAATTATTAATACTATAATTAGTTTTTTTTCGGATATATATTACTTTGAAGATATATTATTTAGTAACAGTAAAATTACAAAATATCTCAAGATAAATGACCACTTGTTAAATTGATTTGATAGAAATTCTTAATGATTAGACAATAATGACAGGATTATATTACTGGTAAAAATATAAATTTTAATTATGTTGTAATTCGTCAATATTTACTTAAATATCACATAAATTATACAATCACTATCCTTAGCACTCCTCAGATCGAAAATATTAGCTATGATACAATAAACTGTTATTTCAAATATAGTTGAGCGATCGCTCCCCGTGGCGGAGCGCCGTATCCCATAAAGTAGAGCGTGAAGATCGTCGAAATTGTTATGCTCTATATATAGTTTCTTTGCGTAAGTCCTGATAATTTAATATCTAACAGTAAACTCTTTTTGCTATCGTATCGGATGACTTGTTACAGTTACTATGACCATTATTATTTTGCCGATTTCTCCAATATATTATCAGCGGACTCCGGAAGTAAAATTACCACTTTTTCCATGTCCAGAGTTATCTAAAATTCAACTAAACCCTTTCTTGAATTTGGTTTGAGAGGGTTTGTCAATTATTTCTAGGTGACCTTGATTGATTTGAGTTGGCTGCTAGAGATTATCAACTATTCCAATAGAGTTATTGGCCATTTGATATATGTTTTTCCTTTCACTTTCCCCTAGTAATTCACCCAAATAGTGCCGGAATACTGTTTTTTGGGGCGTTTTTTTCTAACAATTATCAAACTGTTGACACCACCTTTCAAAGCAAGGGGGGCATTGCAGTAGAAGTTGTTTCTTTTATAGAAGAGCGATCGCTTCTAGGTAATATCATTGATCCACAAGCATTATAGTCTAATTTGGCCAGTTAAGTCGTGTTAGTCCCATTAACACGATATTTTGTACTTCCTCGAAAAAAGATTAGAGACGCAATTGTCAACGTCTCTAAAATCCCTATCCGACTATTTCAACAGATAACTTAATTATTCTTTGTAACAGACGCCTCTTCTACATGCATTTCATTCTTGAAATTCTTATTTTTATCAGAATAACTTTGATTATGAGACTTCTTGGGTGGCTGCTTTTTCAACCTTGGTTTAGGAGTTTCGTACGCAGGTTCATCTTCCTCCTGAGCATAATCAAGTCCCATCCAAGCAGGACGAGTTTCATCATAAGCTATCTGTAAAGCTGCAGCAGCGATCGCATGAGGGTCATATTCCTCACCTAACTGAGAAATTAGGGGTAAGAAAGAAGCCATCCGCTCTCCACTCAGAGCATCTCGAACTTTATTTTGTAACTTCTGTAACTGTCGAGCTTCAACTTGAGACCGCTTCGGAATTGAGCGAATATTCAAACGTTGACGTAAGTGGCGTTCTATCAACCGCAACTTCCGCTTATCTACAGGATTAATCAAGGAAATTGCTGTTCCTTCCCGACCAGCACGACCTGTACGACCAATACGGTGAACGTAACTATCTACACTATCAGGCAAATCGTAATTAATCACATGGGTTAAATGATCCACATCTAAGCCACGAGCTGCAATATCAGTTGCCACAACCCAACGTACCTGTTGATTCCGGAAGCGAGTTAACAACCGTTCCCTTTGAGACTGGTTTAAGTTACCGTGATATTCATCAACACTGTGACCTGCTGATTGTAATTGATTTGTTAGTTCTGCTGCAGCTTGCCTTGTGCGAACAAATATCAAAGCAGCTTCTGGGTCTTCTAGTTCTAGAATTGGCTGCAGAGCTTTTCCTTTAGAATAACCACGAGGTACCATGTACGCAGTTTGAGTTATGTGCTTAGGAGTAGTTTTTTGTTGGGCAACTTTAACTGTTACTGGCGATTTCAAATACTTATTAATCAATTTCCGGATTGAATAATCCATAGTAGCAGAAAAGAATGCTGTTTGACGTTTAGCAGGTGCAGCTTCCAGAATTTTTTCCACATCCTGAATAAAACCCATACTTAACATTTCATCAGCTTCATCTAAAACCATCACTTTCAAATGATCTAGTTTTAAGCTATTTCGATTCAGCATATCTATAATTCGGCCTGGTGTTCCCACTACAATATGAACACCCTTTTGCAAACGCTGGCTCTGACGTTCGATAGACTGACCACCATAAACAGTTAGAACAAATAACCGCCGTTTAATAGGACTCTTACTATCATGACCAGTAAATTGACGAATTGCTTCTGTTACTTGTAGCGCCAACTCACGAGTGGGAGTTAAAACTAATGCTTGAACTGCATTGGTATCTATATCAATTTGCTCCAATATTGGTAAGGAAAACGCTGCAGTTTTACCTGTTCCTGTTTGAGCTTGACCCACAATATCCTTTCCTGCTAGCAAATGGGGTATTGCTTGAGCTTGAATCGGAGTAGGTTCAGTAAAACCAATTGTTTCCAGATGATTTGCACGTCTGTCTGAAATTCCTAAACTTGCAAATGACAAATCCATTCATTCTGCTCCATAAAACTTATACAAAAGGTCACAACATGACAATTTGACGTTTACTTCCTGCTTCAACCGAGACTATTGGCAGCACTTCGTCCACAGGCATTAACGGTCGAGCGAACCGCATAAACTTAATTGATAGAAGCATTCAAGTTTCTCGCTTATCACGTTGTAACTTTACGTTAATTAAATCTCTGGTTCCTTAGTTACCCAACTTTGAGGTGGACTTACCTTCAACTATAAGCGATCGTAAACCCTTGCTAACTATCAACTATTAGACCATAGTTATAGATAATAGATAACGTCATGGTCGGGCCATATGCCTTTGCCGCCAACAATCTCCACTAAACTGATAGCACCAGAGTTAACCATTAACAGTTAAGCGGCGTCTGTGTGTTCTCTCAAAGAGACATAATCAAGGCCAAATACCCTCTTCCTTTCTCACTAGTTGGGTAGAGTGAAGCACCTATTTATTAAAATTTTAAGTTGGAACCTCTGTCTAAAAGTAATAACCTGTGATGACATTCTTAAAATTGTCCATTTTAGAGACATTTAGTTTCAACAAGCATCTCAGATCATCTACGGTTTATTCCTAGTGGCCCTCCTTAAGCTTCATAATTATTTACATAATAACAAATTACTTAAAATTAAGTGTATTTTTTGCACATTTTTCTTAATTAACTTTTTTTTTGTTGAGATATCAGGGTACTGCCAAGAAATTCATTAGATTAAGTCTGCTAGTATCATTATAATAAAGGGTCGAGCAAGTAAATCTGAAGGACAACAATCTGGGGACTTGGTGGATCAGAGGGCAAACAGGATTACCAAGAATATGGTCCTATGTCCGCCTAATCCACCCTATAAGGGCTCAAGGTTTTGTTTATAAATAGCTTCTAAATATACATAGTAGTTTGCTGAAACAGTCTTTTTAGGGAGTAGATACAAATGAGAATTATATAGGAGTCGGATGAAGAACTACCCCTTAATTTCTTTACCCAAGTCAGCCCAAAATCCTAATATGGCTTAACTTTTTGGACCATTGATCAAGCACTTTTAATACCCCAAAAGGCTAAAGCGTTTATATATAAATACTTTTATCGTTAATCAGCGAGCAAACCGGATTTGTACTAGATTCCCTGACTTAATGGCATTTGTCTTCTATAAACTCGATTTATGATAATACTTCAAAGCCAGTATATTGGATACGAGCCAATTTTTGGACTCGAGTGTGTTCAGTGAATATCAACGGAACTCACGTACCTATATGAAATCATAGGCCATTTGTATGGGTTGAGGCCCTTTAACCCATACCATATATTGCGGTTATGGGTAAGTTCTGATCAATTTCAGATAATTAGGGCTTGCTGAAAAAGTTTTTTAGGGGGTAGGGATAAATGAGAAGTATAGGATAAGGTAGGGGTCAGAATTATCTCTTGATTTTTCTTTCCTAGTCCACCTAAACAAAATTATTTTACCTACCGTAGTTTGACGTAAGGTTTACGTTATAAGAGGTTCAGTATCATAAAATGTCTCATTAACTGTGTGTGCCTGCCCATGTCATGGTACTTATTAAGTGACATACTCCCAAACTAAGCTAATGCTATAGTGTGGGCTTCTATCTTCAGAGTCTCGGTACTTTGTCGGAATACACGAACTTTAAGGACTCAATGCCCTAACACCTTGTTTTTTTATACTTATCGCTACGTTAGCATCACCCCCTATTAGTATACCGCAGTGTTAATAATTTGGGAATTATTCTGGATAATTATTTGGGGACTTTTTCACCATAAATTTAGAATCAAAAAAACCGAGAATAATATTGTCAGTCAATGGGACTCAATCTCCCATTAATTGACCGTCGACTTATCTCGGGCCAAGTCAAAGATTATGGCTTGAGGCTTCTCGACGATTTAACTAATTAGTCGCGGGAGGGCAGTCCGAGACAAAAAAATAGACCAGGGGGCCTGTGTTAGACAAGGCTCAAGTTTCTCACTCGCGACGTGAAAATCAGTATCCTATGAAACGTTAACCCACCGAGGGGCTTCGCCTCAGTAATAATTCTTGTCCCCGTAGGTAATCAGGATATCGAGTCGAAAGTATAGCACTATACAAATAGATTAGGAAGTTTTCCTAGTGCCTATTGCCTTAAAGCCCAAATTTATTGTCTTAAGCAAAAGACCTAGTACTACATATAATACACAACTTATTACTTATGGATTAATTACTTATTACTTATAGATTAATGATTATTTAGGGAATTCCTGATTTCGTCCTTTTTTACTTACTAATACCCATCTCAAGTGTATACTACCTTATTGGGATTTCCGGGGTCAAAATTATAGCCAACCTAGGATTATTGGCAATCGCTCTAATTCAGGTTTAGGAAAAAATTGGACTTAAAGCCCGATCCTTAAGGGTCCGACTTTATCTTCTTTATATTATGGTCAGAAAATCAGAAAAGTCCAGGGACAAACTTCAAGCAACAAGTACTAGAGATCCAAGTTCTTTTTAAGTTTGAACTCTACTCATAGGAAGAAGTGCTAACTTATTTTCTATAGCTGTTTAACTTTAGATTGAGACAAGTATTTCTTTTTATAAAAGTGTTTCAACTGAAAAGAATGTTTCGTTCTTATTTAAAATAACTATAAATGTACAGCGAGATTAGCTAGCTGAGGGCGTATCTCCTAATGTCTACAAGAAAATAAGCTGCACTTTCAAACACTTGGGTAACCTTAGTTATCGACCCTTACAGGAACTTCGATTGCTTGGCCATACCCATAGATGACTTGTTTTAACATATTACAGACTGCTGCTACTTTGAGAGTAGTCTTATGTATACTTATCTGTTCGTTTAAAGTCTCGGTATGCCCACCCGCGACTAATATATTTATTGCTGGATTAATGAAGGAATAATCATCGTTTCAGAGGCATCTCTCAGCTGCACATTTAGGCCACAGAATATGTTAAATGGCCATACAAATCGTAAATATCAGCATCTGTAATCATCACTGGCACAATACATCCTAACCTAGTCTCTCCTTGAGCATAAACAAGTCCATCAACCTCTGGAGAAAACCGTGCCGATCTACCAATTAATTCCCCTGTTTGAGGATTTTCTTGTTCTATCAAGACATCAACTAATTGCCCCACTGATTTTTGATTCTGTTGCCAAGATATAGACTGCTGAACTTCCATAATTTCTTCCCGGCGAGTGTCCATCACAGCTTGGGACAACTGATTAGGCAAATTGTAAGCATGAGTTCCCTCTTCTGGAGAAAAAGTAAAGACTCCCACATGATCAAACTCATGGCGCTTGATAAATTCCACTAAATGTAAGTGATGTTCTTCAGTTTCACCAGGGAAACCCACTATAAAAGTTGTCCGCAATATAGCATTAGGTATAGCTGTTTTGACCCTGTGAATTATATCATCATTAACGTGACCTTGCCAAGGTCTATTCATGGCCCTGAGAATTTCGGGATGAGAATGTTGTAGAGGTAAGTCAAGATAAGGTAAAATGTTGGGAGTTTCTTGGATGGCGGTTATGACTTTGGGGGTTAAACCAGTGGGATAGGCATAGTGCATTCTAATCCAGGGTATATCAACTTTTCCTAGGGCATAAAGCAGTTCGGCCAGTTTAGGTTGGCCGTAAATATCGACTCCATAGTTAGTTGTTATTTGAGAGATGAGGATGATTTCTTTCACTCCCTGGTCTGCCAGTTGTTGAGCTTCGACGACAATAGATTCTATGGTGCGTGATCGCTGGTTTCCCCGGAGATGAGGAATGATACAGAAAGCGCAACGATAATCACATCCTTCTGCAATTCGCACATAAGCAACGGCTTCAGATGTTGTACGATAACGGGGAGTAGTTTCGTTGGCGATGTAAGTGGGTTCAGCAGTGACTTCTTTGACACGATCGCCTTTTTCTACCCGTTGCATCACATCTACTATTTTATGATAATCACCAGTCCCAACCAGTGCTATTGCTTCTGGCAACTCGGCAAGTAATTCTTCTGGGAAGTGTTGCGCCATACAACCAGCGATGACTATTTTTTTATTAGCTTCAGCCAATTCTACTAAAGTTCTGACAGATTCTTCTCTGGCAGCTTGGATAAAACTACAGGTGTTGACAATAACATAATCTGCTAATTCTTCGTTAGCATCTACTTCATAACCTGCTTGTGCAAGTAAACCGATGATATGTTCAGTATCGATGCGGTTTTTTTCGCATCCCAGGTGAGTAAATGCAATGGTAGGTTTTCTAGACATTTTATTTATAGATTTTTATAAGCAACAGCATTTCAATATAGCATATTTATTGCAGCAGTTTTCAGGTGGCGAAACTACATCATGGCTTGCGCAGGTACGCTATATATAGCGTACTATCAACTAGGAAATTGTCCATACCATAATTAGTTTTTTTTCGGATGGATATTACTTTTAATATATATTTAAACAAGGTTACAAAATGTTAAATTTCTGTGCTAAAAATCTTTAATTATAAGGCAATAGTGACATGATTATATTAGTCCAAAAACATGGATTTTAATTTTGTCGTAACTCGTCAATATTTACTTTAATCTCACACAAATTTTATAATAACGCTACGCCGCAAACCCAAATCGAAAATATTAGCCATGATACAATAAATCGTTATTTAAGATATTAATCTTTAAATTAACAAGATTTATGTCGAAATGTTAAAGAAGAATTGGTTTACTGATACAGCAGCTTATTTAATTTTTGATGACACAGTAATTAATAAAAAGTATGGATATAAGATTGAGCTTACACGACAACAATATAGTGGTAATGAACATAAAGTTATTTGCATTCTATCAGCTGCGAAGTTCGTGGGATAGGAATAGCTAATTGTATATATTTTAAGCCTCTACCGTGCTTAACTTGATAAATACTTTGACCTATTTTAGAAGCAAATCTTTTTAAGAAGTTCCACACGCTCCATTGCACAAGCAATATGATTATATTGAATCATTCGCAGACGACACGCTCCACGGGTCCATTACCTGTTAATTGCTTAAATAAGAGCGTGAAATTTTTCGATTTTCCATAGGGTTAAATACAACTTTACCCTATATATAGTGTGCTTGCCTAAGTTTTATTTATCAAAAAAGTCAACCATAATTAAACACGGTTATAGGTTATAGTCATGGCCAAATTTATGTTGGTTTCATCTTATTTCCTGTAAATAATTTAATTTATAATAGTTTGAATGTAATTTTTTATAAGTATAAACTGCTGTTTTTTTTCGGCAATTTTTTTTTGTTTTAGCTCTAATTTTTCCTGGGTTTCCGGGTGAGATTTTTCTTCTTGTTCTAGGATATTTTCGTAAATAAATATTGCCTGCTCAATCACTTTATTTGCCGATTTAAACTGACTGTAGAAGACCTCAGCAATATTTTCACAAATTCGACTAAATATTTCCTCAGAAGATCTCTCAAACTTCTGAAAACAGGCATCATAAACTTGCTGTTTAATTTTGATTTCTGAATCCTCATCATCCCCACTCATAGGAAAAAAAGAACCAATCAAAGCCAGACATCCAGCTAAAAGTATGGGCAAAAATCCTACTCCTGTAAACATCAATAAAGTACCTGCTGTTAAACCGCCTAATGTTAAATTTTCCCATAAACTAGCTCTTTTAATCTTATCATTTTCTCCTAACTTAATTACTGAAAAAATATCTAGTCTATCTCCTTGGATATTTTCAATAGCAAAATCAAATTGCTCATTCAAGCTAGAATTTATTTGACAATCTACTGCCTTTAAATCCATTCTAATAACTTCTAGATTTTGGCATACTTCCTTACTTAAAAGTTGTAAATTATTCACCACAATTTTTCTTACCTCCCGATTACTCCAGCCTTCTAATTCAGTTGCCAAAGAACTGGCAAATCCTTCCGCATAATCTTTAATAACTTTCTCTTTTTCCCAAACAAAAGAATGTTCTGAAAACCATTCATAACTTTTTTTCTCTAGGGAATCACCCAATCCTTCTATCCATTTATCCCAAGCATCAGCAACTTGTTCAATACTCTGATTTTTCAATTTTTCAGTAGTTGACAAAATTTTCACATCTCGTCTACTAGCATTTTCTATTTTCCCCAATATTTCTATTCTTGCCTCTACGGAAAAATAGACTTCACCATCTAAAATTTTTTGGGCTTGCTCCAATGCTTTTATTCCCTCTGAAATCAAAATACTAATCCTAGTTAAAATTTGCTTAATTTGTACAGCACCTCGCTCAACAGCTAGAAACTTTTCTATGGATTTCTTAAAATTATTAAAATCGGTAAAATATTTATTTTCTTCACCTTGTAAAATTCCAGATAAAACAGCTTCAGCAGAAATCAAATGTAAACGACTCTCATCAACAATAATAGATTTTTCACCTAACAGGAAATTTTCTAATCTCTTCCTAATTTGCTGACGACTCTTTTTACTCCTGACTAAATCAATAAAATTCACCAACACAAATAAATTATCTGCAGGCCAATCAATTTGATTGCCATTTAACTGCAACTTCAAACTTTGAATTAACTCTCGTTCCCTTTGATTTAGTGGACAAGAAGCATTAGTTAAGAAAATCACTGCATCACTATCTTCTAATAGTTTTTGAGTAATAGCTGTGCGGTCTGGATGTTTATTTAAACCAGGAGAATCAATAATTTCTACCCCACTTTTACATAACTCTAAATTGGGATGTTCAAAAAATATTTTATCAATCTCTAACTCTGCTAATTCTTCACTCATATTTCCTAAAGCTGCTATTTCTGAAATAGTTGCTTTTTCCTGATACTCTGTCAAAGAAATTTCTACTTCTTTACCATCTTTATAACGACAAATTACCCGCTTTTTATCCCCATATTTTAAAACTGTAACTGTACTACTACAAGGAATTTCTCGAACGGGTTGAATTTCCTCCCCAAGTAAAGCATTTAATAAGGTTGATTTACCTTGACTAAATTCTCCAACAACAACAACTCTAAATTTTTGGGATTGTATTTTTTTGGATATTTTATCTATTTCAAGGGTTAATGTATTGGGCAATAAATCTTCTTGGGCTGATGCTGCAACTATTTGATAAGTTTGATTACAGATATTATCTAGTTCCTGTCTATCTTTTTGAAACTTTTTTAACCTTTGATAAACTATTGTTTTTGGCATCTGACTTTTTCTGTTTTGTTTTTGCTTATGAGTAAGTAAAAGTGTATTTAGCATTTCACTTGCAGCTTTAACAAAAACATTATCTAGGTGATGGAAACGTGCTGGGTGAAGTAAGTATTTCAATTTATCTATAGATTTTTGATCAAGATTTTCTTGATGAATAAATCCGGCTTTTAAAAGTTGTAAATTTTGGGGTTTAATACCTAAATTTTTTCCTACAATTTCTAGATATCTTGTCTCCCGTATATCCATGTATCCATCAGCTGTAGACATTTCATAGCCAAAGCTAATTAATAATAATTTTTCTGGAAGAGAAAGAGGTTTAATTAATTTCAATATAGTCTCAAGTTTTTTGTAAAGCTGTTGCTTAGATACTTCATAAATAATTGATTTCGTTAATTCCAATACATAGCTTTTAGGAGAGATAAATTTATAGATAGTTATTTTCAGTCTAGCTTTTTCTTCTTCTACTACTTTTCCATCTGCATAGATAACACCTATCAGTATTATTACTAGATTTGCTAAAAACAATACTGATGGCGTAACATCCTTTTTAGTCAATTTTTTGCCAGTAATAAGGGAGAGTAATTCTATTGATTCGTTGCTGATTTTGGCAATATCCATAGGTCTGTATATTTGATGGTTGAGTAGTCTTTTTTGATTATATCTAAGTATCAGTTATGGCAAAGTAAAAAAAATGTATAATCCTATAATCAACAATAAAAATCTTAATTTATCCATAAAAAACTATAATGAATAACTTATATAGTGGGACTTAGACAACTTTTAAGCCAATATAGCCCAAACTCTTTATGTTAGAGGTAAATACATCACAATTATCAGGACTTACGCAGGCAACCTGAGAAACCCGGTTTCTCGTAGATATTTATGTGTTAAAACAATGATTTACTGTAGAAACAGGGTTTCTTTGCGTAAGTCCTGAATTATTAATCAGCCAATCAAAAAAACTCAAAGAAATAGCTTTATGAAAATTTGACAAAGCTACCCTTCGAGAAGCTCCAAGGGCGTCCACAGAAAGGTCTTCCAAGGTTTGCTTCCCCATTGCCTCTTAAATTCTCCAGTTAGCTTATATCAAATCCGGAGCATTGGTTATAATTAGATAAGCTAATGCTTATTTAAAATGGGTATTAGTTGGCTATAGCAGTATAGACATATTTATAGAAATTATCAGCTAAAATGAAAAGTATAATTTAGGAGAAGAATACCATGTCAGACCTCGACCGCGGGATCATGAAGTTTAAGGGAGCAGATACTCCCAGTGCGATCGCTATTTCTGCGATTCTTGTCTTAGGTGGTATAGTCTTTCTCATTTTCTGGGGACTTAATACTGCTTATACAGTTAGTTAATTAATACTAATCAAAACTTTTCTAGAGGCGTTTCTGCGGAACGTCTCTAACTATCATCGGGATACAATAGTTATGGGTATATTAAAAAAATTCAAGTTATAGTTATTCCGAATAAGAGTGGGATACTTTTTCAGCTAAAACCCTTTCACAGCAAAAATATTTTGTCTCAATCTAAATCAGAATGACTATACAATCTGATTATTTTACAAAACTATAGTACTCATAAACAAATAATGATTTTTTTCGTCTACCTGATAATAATTTAAGGGATGTATTAACCTACATCTTTATATCTTTAGGACTACTAAAATTATTAATCTTTTACTTCCTTAGCTAGAAAACTAAATTTGCATACCAACTCACTTGATAGGAATTTTCAGGTCAATCAATCATAAAAAATGATAACTCGTTCCAGGAGGTTGTATCTAACATCTCTACTTTGTGGCCTACTAGGAATGAAAAGCTCTCTACATACTATTTATAAACAAAACTTTAAGCTATTCTAGTAGGGTGGGTCAAACAGACATAGGACTCTAATTCTTCATGATGCTATTACGCCCTAACCCAGCAACTTGATAAACCCCTTTTTTCTGAAGTTTAGACTAAATTTTGGGTTCTTTAAATAATCTACTCAGAAGGAAAGAAAACTTGAAACTTAGAATCAAAGTATAATATAAGCTTTGGCCATAAAATAGGTGATAGATATTATTTGTCTTTTTTTGTGAGTTTGGGTTAGGTTTGCATTATTCAAACTCCTCCTAAAGTGTTGCGATCGCTTAATGAACCAATAGCATAGACTCAGGAAAACTAACTTAAAAGTCCTGACAATGTTTATGAGTGAAGGGTTTTAGTAAATTTAGCTAATACTCCTATTCTCCCTCGGCCAATTTCAGGCCAACTATAATTAGTCTAAACTCCAGTTTTTTAAAGATGCCACAAATATTTTTTAACTCTAGTGGTCTGTCAATATTTACAGCGCTTGACCTTGTTATTAGGTACAGCAATGGGGGCAAGATGCCCACACTACATGATTTTCACTATTTACCCTGTACATCATTTGCTCAAAATCTGCCATAATTGAGGACTAAATAAATTATCAAGGCACTAATCTACTGGCTTTTCAAATCTTATGAACGAGTCGTTTTTTTGCTTCACAGACTACTATAGTCATTCCAAATAAGAATGGGACACTTTTTTAGCTAAAACCCTTTAAAGCCAAGAAGACCTGGTCTCAATCTTAACCAGAATGACTATAGATGTGAAATGATTCCCAGGAATTACTAGAGCTTCAAAAAATCTTAATGCACAATTCTTGAGCCTTGAAAGTATAAACCTCTGAAAATATTATAGTATTTCACTACTTCAGTAGAGCAAAATTTAATGGAATATAAAGAATTTTAGAAAAATAGATTACAGTTTATACCCTTTATCAAAAAATCCTGCTATAAATAAGGGCAATAATCTTAAGATTGTAACCATTACTGTTATAAATAAAGGCAAGAATTTTAGGATTGTAACCATTACTAAAATTTGGTTTAACTGAGAGACTCTATCAACCTCGCTCATTAGACCGTCAGATTCGTTCAATAAAAGCAATAGTATCAATTTAGTTTGGAGTTATATTTTAGATATGAGTGCAGAAAAAAAAATAGATGAACAACAAGTTTTAGGTCCCGGTCCTATAATTTTAGCAGGGTGTATGGGTTTTATGATGATTTGCGCTTGGGCTTTTGCTGGTCCTAAAGCTTTTCAACGTCCTACTATTGATGTTGAATTAACTGAAAATGTAGATTCTCAAACAGAAGAAATTCAAGTAACTGAAACCCAAGCAACTGAGACAAATACAACTACAACGATAGAAACGGAAAACGCCGAGAAAACTACAACTGCTACAACGACAGATCAACAGTCAGAGGTAAATACACAAACAACAACATCTGCCAAACAGCCTACTACTGATAGCACACAAACAACAACATCTGCCGAACAGCCTACTACTGATAGCACACAAACAACAACATCTGCTGAACAGCCTACTACTGATAGCACACAAACAACAACATCTGCTGAACAACCTACTACTGATAGCACACAAACAACAACATCTGCCGAACAGCCTACTACTGATAGCACACAAACAACAACATCTGCCGAACAGCCTACTACTGATAGCACACAAACAACAACATCTGCTGAACAACCTACTACTGATAACACACAAACAACAACATCTGGTGAACAACCTAATATTGATAACACACAAACAACAACATCTGATAACACACAAACAACAACATC
>JAKQYE010000001.1:81070-93959 GCA_023356605.1 Trichodesmium sp. MAG_R02
AAACAACAACATCTGCTGAACAACCTACTACTGATAACACACAAACAACAACATCTGGTGAACAACCTAATATTGATAACACACAAACAACAACATCTGATAACACACAAACAACAACATCTGATAACACACAAACAACAACAACATCTACTGAACAACCTACTACTGATACTACACAAACTACTACCAATACTTCAGAGGGAAATGCTACATCAAAACCCGAGCCAAAGACTACCAATACTACAAAAGACTTAGCAACAATATCTGAGTCACAAGGAAAATATTTGACTGAAGCAAAAACTCTAGGTCAAATCAAATTTGATATCAATGAAATTAAATTATCTTCCCCAGCAAAGGAAACTATAAATAGTCTCATCTCGGAAATTAAGGAATATGATCCTAATAGAGTTACGATTAAAGTTGAAGGTCATACCTCTAAGGTCGGTGATGCTCGGTTAAATCAAGAAATTTCCCAAGACCGGGCAGATATCGTGGTCAAATATTTAAAAGGGCAGAATTTACCATATCAAGTTATTGGCGAAGGAGTGGGTTATTCTCAACCACTCCCTAATAGCGATCCTGCTAGTAATGTAAATCAGCGCACAGTGATTATTTTGACACCTACTAATTAACTTTCTCATTGACTGATCAAATTAACATCACAGCTTACAGGACTTTTCAGTACTGATATAGTGCTACTCACTCAGATATTTACAACCTCCAACTTAAAATGTAGTAAGCCAAAAGGTGTGCAAAAAATAAGGCGTTATCGACATCCTCCCTGGCCTAAAGGCACGGGAGGCTGACCAACTTGAAATCCACCCTTTGTATAGTCGTTTCGTTGGGAGAATTGAGACAAGTGTTTCTTGCCTCACGGGCTGACTTGTAAGCTTAATGGTAGATATATAGTTATTTTAAATAAAAATCATACACTATTTGGCACAAGAATTACGAATAATGTTATCAGGAGATATATTAATAGTTAAATACATTATTTTATTATACTCAATTTTTGTTTCAATTAAGATTGAAACGACTATAGTAATCATTTCATCATGATTTTCTAGCCTTTTAATAATCTTAGAACTGGAAGAATTATGACTTTTTGTTTTGTCAAATTACTAACTCCTTTATGACTTAAAATATGCCAGTATATAGACAAAGCCCTTTTCTTCTAAGCCACACTAATCATTAATATATTAGTATTTTGCCATTGAATCCTATCTATTATCAATACTAATCCTGAGTCAAATTTAAACATATTTTAGAGCATAATCTTAAACTTTAGGAAACCAGAATAAAGGTAAACTTAACTCCTTTAAATTTAAAAGAAATTGTATATCTTTTCTCTTACTTTCTAATTTTATTGGCAGGGAAAAATAACTACTTAATTTTTATATTTGTACAGTTTGATGTAGCGATACTCACGTATAATAATATTTGTAATATTGCTACTTGAGATGGACTCAATATGATGCTTAATATGGTCTTTATAAAAGCCTAACATATTCACTTTTATTGATTTTTATTTGTAATTAATAACCCTTTTTTATCATATTTTTAACTGTTTCCAAAAAAAATTTTTAACTATTTCCAAAAAATTTTAAATGAATAAATAATCAACCCAGATGGTGGATAAGAGTGAATTGGCGATCGCTACCTCCCAACCTCAAAATCCCATTTCTTTTTAAGTTGAATTATTATTCAATTTATTGTCTTAAATTGTTACTATATCTACCATTAAGCTTACTTGTCACCCCGTGAGAGGTTTACCTTTTCTTGTGCCTTGAGTTGATTAAAAAACTTTTGATAAGCCTGGTTTAAATGGTTTAAAGATTGTTGTAGTGGTCTAGTATAAACAACTGATAACTCAACTCCTTCCTCAGTCTTTTTAGCCAGAGTAATGAACTGTTTTTGTACTTCAGAATTAGTCGTTTTTTTTCTGTCCTAGCTTGTATTTTTGCTGACAGCAAGCTAAACTATTTATTATTCCAGACAACACGGACACAACCTTCAGAGCCTTGCCAATCAGTGTTTTTGTCCCAATGTTGGATATATGCGGTACCTAAATCTGACTTTCATAGAATGACAAATTAAGCTAAAAAGCAAGAAATACATAACCTGTGGAAAAAATTAACTAAAAAGTTGCCCGCTTATTGGCGAGGCTTTAAACCCACCAATTTTTCGGTAAGTATGCCAGAGTGCATTGCTATATTGGTCCATTGAAAGCTGCTATGATATTGTCAACTTACTCGGATCATCCCAATCTGATAACTACCTATTTTTCCACACAAAGATAGACGGTCGTTGTACCAACAAACCAGGTATATCTGAAAAACCTGGTTTATAGGATACGATTATCTATATCAATTAGATCACTACTTACTGACTGTTGTAGGTTGCAATAGGCTCACTAGATAACCGTCTGGAGTG
Organism: Trichodesmium sp. MAG_R02; assembly: GCA_023356605.1. Taxonomy (GTDB): domain Bacteria; phylum Cyanobacteriota; class Cyanobacteriia; order Cyanobacteriales; family Microcoleaceae; genus Trichodesmium. The sequence continues at coordinate 83,504 of JAKQYE010000001.1, forward strand.
CGCATTGCTGCTACTTTCCCGAAGGATGCTTCTCGAACTCTTCCCTCTAATGCAGCCCCCATCGACGTCAAAGTTTCCATCGCACTGTGTACATCATCTACATGAAAACTAAGGATGGGAGAATCACTGCGTTGTGGATTTTCTGCTGCATGGAGGGCAATAGTTGTGCCATTTGCATCTAGTTCCGCCCAACCCGGGCTAGCAGTTTTCACCCTTAGTCCCAAGCCCTTTGAGTAAAACTCTACGGATGCCGTTACATCTTTTACCATCAACATCACATGCTTAAATTCTACAGTCATTGACTATCTGCCTCATAAAACTGATATAAAACATCACATAAGGGTGATCTTTTACTATTTACTTCCTGCTTCCACTGAGACCGTAGGCGGTTACTCATCCACAGGCGTCCACGGGTCCTGCCCGCCACATTTTTTAAATTAATACTTGCATTCAAGTTGCGAGCTATAGATATGCCACACTCAGCATAACCATAAGTTCTAAGGTGATTGGGCATATCTTTAAGGTGACCACAGCTACTGTAAGTCTTTGATGACGGAAAAAATCTGTCTACTACGACTAAATCCTTTCTGTACTATAGAGTTTTATATTCAAGCAGTCTTTTCAACTCATAAAACCCTTGGTCAGCTATAGACGTAAGCTCCCTAAAGCCAGTCGTCTATGCAACTTGGCTATCTTGAGTTGTGCCTTCTTTCAGTTAGCAGAGCTCACCTTCCTATTTGGTTTTAATGGACTTTATATATGGGTTAGAGCAGTTTGCTCAACGGTATACCTAGCCGGGTATTATATCGTTATTCTTTCATTAAGTCAATACTCCTAAATATTTATTTCTCTGATTAATGACCATTGTTTTCTACTGACTTCCCTGGGGACGAAGGGTTATTCGTCCCTAGGAATTCTGACTTCTGATTTTTTGTACTATGTTATAAAAGCTGATAACTAGTTAACTACTTGCCATCAACTGCATCTCAGATACCCAAGTACAGTGAAAACCATAAGGGACTCTCTGAGGTAGCATTACCCGCGCTACAGGTTTTCCCCTCATATGCTGAGCATCTATCACTAAAAATTCAGAACGCTTCTCTGTCTGGTCATATACAAAAGTCAACAACCAACCATCATCCTCATCAATAGCACCTATTCTCGGCGCAAACGTCACAGCACCTCCATAACGACCTTCACCAAAGTCATGGGATAGGGATCTACCAGTACTGAAGTCATATTTAATTATCCCATTAAACAATGGTTGCAAAGATTCCATTTTTGAAGTATAACCATAGCGCATTTCCCGACCTACGAACCTATTGTTTACACAAGGAAATTCTGATGGTCTTTTATCTAAAACTCCCTCTCTCACCTTACCAGTCTTGAGGTTAAACGCCCACCCATACATTCGGGGAATATTCTCATCAGGGTCTCTAACACTACCAGGATGCAAATGAGTTGAACTCATCCGACAAGCATACAATATTATTTCATCCCCAGATTCGTAGGCATTGAGAATGTGATTGATATAGCAAGGTTGAGCTTCAAACCAGTGAATATCTTCATTGTTCCCATACCGAGGTAAGATGCCAAAACGACTTGGCACTCCAGTTTCAAACATCCAAGCAGGTAAACCTTTTTCTTCTCGTTCTGGACGAAACCGTAATGGTAAATCCATCAAAATTGTATAATTTTCTGTGATGGCAAAATCATGGGGGCCACTTGGGACAGGTATACTAATGGGTACTGTCTGCAACAGCTCACCGCTACTGGATATTACACCATATTTTAAGTATGGAAGTGAATCAAGAGCGTAACCAAAAAATATCAATTCTCCAGTCCTAGGGTCAACTTTTGGATGAGCAGTGAAACTAGAATCTAAGTAACCATCACATAAGTATGGGCCAATTGTTTCTAGACTGGGAATTCTAATTTCATAAGGTACACCTGCTTCCCAAAGAGCTAATAATTTCCCATTGTGAAAAGTTATACCATTATTGGCCACATTTTTATATGGGCCATAGGGATTATTATTTTGAGGAGGTTCTAATCTGCCACTCCAGACGGCATGACCCAAGTCTCTTTCTAATTCAAATGCTCCTGTGTGTACATAGCGGTTTCGATATTCTGCTCTACCACCACTAATTCTTATTCCATGTAGCATTCCATCACCATCCATCCAATCATATCTACCTAGAGGGGCAAATTGAGGATTCGGGCCATTCCTCAGATACATTCCTGACAAATCTCTAGGTAGTTCACCTTTGATTTCTAGGTTGTTAGTAGTTATTTCTTTGCTGACTGGGGCAAAATTACTCATCAGATAGGGATTGAATTTTATGGTAGTAACCATTGGGATTTGCTCCTATAGAAAAAATTTAAGGTTATACTATAAAGTTTATGATTACTTTTCCATTCTGTATAGTGTCGAGATAATGTGTTTAAGAGTACTTTTCTTTTGAGAATTTAAGTACTCCCCTCTGACTACTGTGCTTTTTATTGCTTCTTACCTGCTCTTCTACTTCTCTTCTCTTTATACTATTTTTCCAAAATAGTGTTACAAATTAGTGACTTGAAGTCTTTGTCTGGTATTGATTTTTATACAGCAGCTACTTTTGAAGTTGGTATTACAGGGGTAAGTTTTTAACAAAGGGGTAAGTGATAATTTTTACATACATAAAATATTAATCAAATAGTATTACCTTATACAAAAAATAGTTCAAAATTTCTCAGGGCCTTAAGAATGTTAAGGTTCTTGTTCACATCCTCCCGATGCTGCTCTTACTAGACAGGGCGGGATTTACTAGTATCGCTGTTAGGGGCTTTCTGGTTCATAGCACTTGTATATGCGAGATTTAATCTCTTGGGATCTATGGACTGCGACTTAGACTGACACTGCTCCTCCCTCAGCCAAAATGTTTAAGATGCCGGTTTATGTCCCTTTCTTGGTGACTACTACATTCAGGACAATCCCACTCTCTAATATTTATAGTTATTTTAAATAAGAATAATACACTATTTGGCACAATAATTACGAATAATTTCATCAATAGATGTATTTATAGGTGAATACATTCTAGCTCTTTTTAATGCACTAAAATCATGTTCTATGTCATTTAAATTAGGAGAGTATTTTGGCAAAAATAGTAATTGGTGACCCCCTGGTTATACTAATCCTCTAATAACGTTTTTTCCTGTTTAATTGGTGAATTATCCATGCAGCAGTACACTGGGAATTTTTAATGATGGTAATAAATGTTGAAATAACCATTGTTCAAATTCTGAGGAATTTAGGCTTCCTTTAAATATAATTGGTGCTATTAAATCTTTTTCTTTTTTTCTTATAACGGCTACTAAATTTTCTCTTTTACCTCGTTTTTCCTCTTGCTCACCATAAACTTTGTTCCTTTTTTTTGACCAGGCATAAATACAGTCTTGATTATCTTCAAATCCTGATTTATCAATAAATATAAGGCTTTTACTTCCAATTAAAAAAAAAAAAATTCGAGCTTTGCTGATAATATTGTATCCTTTATTCTCGATTTATTTCTCTATAACAAAGTTGTTTCTTTTTTCAAGGAACATTTATTCTTTTTAAAGCATAAAATATAGCTGGTTGATTAACTCCAAATTTTTTAGCTCTGTCTGACAATGCTCGACCCTGGATTTTGTTTTACATCTTTTTATAATTCTTTCCAATCTAATTTTATCTGACGACTTTTTACCTTAGTTGCTTAAAATTTCGGGGGAGATAACCATCTATATATCGAAGCTCTTCCTATCCCAAATGTATGAGCTACTTTGGTAATCGTACCGCCATTTTATACGAAATTTATTACTTTTTGTCTTAAGTCTAAACTGTAAGGCATAGTTCAAAATAGTTTCTAGTTGACTGAATTTTATTATACTTAATTTTTGTTTCAATCTTAATTAAAATTAATATATCTTAAATAAGAATAAGACACTATTTGGCACAATAATTACGAATGATTTCATCAATAAATGTATTTATAAGTGAATATATTCTAGCTCTTTTTAATGCACTAAAATCATGTTCTATGTCATTTAAATTAGGAGAGTATTTTGGCAAAAATAGTAATTGGTGACCCCCTGGTTATACTAATCCTCTAATAACGTTTTTTCCTGTTTAATTGGTGAATTATCCATGCAGCAGTACACTGGGAATTTTTAATGATGGTAATAAATGTTGAAATAACCATTGTTTAAATTCTGAGGCATTTAGGCTTCCTTTAAATATAATTGGTGCTATTAAATCTTTTTATTTTTTTCTTATAACGGCTACTAAATTTTCTCTTTTACCTCGTTTTCCCTCTTGCTCACCATAAACTTTTTTCCCTTTTTTTTGACCAGGCATAGATACAGTCTTGATTATCTTTAAATCCTGATTTATAAATAAATACAAGGCTTTTACTTCCAAATTTTTTAATAAAATTTCGAGCTTTGCTGATAATATTTTATCCTTTATTCTCGATTTCTTTCTCTATAACAAAGTTGTTTCTTTTTTCAAGGAAAATTTATTCTTTTTAAAGCATAAAATATAGCTGGTTGATTAACTCCAAATTTTTTAGCTCTGTCTGACAATGCTCGACTCTGGATTTTGTTTTACATCTTTTTCTAATTCTTTCCAATCTAATTTTATCTGACGACTTTTTACCTTAGTTGCTGAAAATTTCGGGGGAGATAACCATCTATATATCGAAGCTCTTACTATCCCAAATGTATGAGCTACTTTGGTAATCGTACCGCCATTTTATACGAAATTTATTACTTTTTGTCTTAAGTCTAAACTGTAAGGCATAGTTCAAAATAGTTTCTAGTTGACTGAATTTTATTATACTTAATTTTTGTTTCAATCTTAATTAAAATTGCTATATCTTAAATAAGAATAAGACACTATTTTGCACAATAATTACGAATTATTTCATCAATAAATTTATTTATAGGTGAATATATTCTAGCTCTTTTTAATGCACTAAAATCATGTTCTATGTCATTTAAATTAGGAGAGTATTTTGGCAAAAATAGTAATTGGTGACCCCCTGGTTATACTATTCCTCTAATAACATTTTTTCCTGTTTAATTGGTGAATTATCCATGCAGCAGTACACTGGGAATTTTTAATGATGGTAATAAATGTTGAAATAACCATTGTTCAAATTCTGAGGCATTTAGGCTTCCTTTAAATATAATTGGTGCTATTAAATCTTTTTATTTTTTTCTTATAACGGCTACTGAATTCTCTCTTTTACCTCGTTTTTCCTCTTGCTCACCATAAACTTTTTTCCCTTTTTTTTACCAGGCATAAATACAGTCTTGATTATCTTCAAATCCTGATTTATCAATAAATATAAGGCTTTTACTTCCAAAATTTTTTAATAAAATTTCGAGCTTTGCTGATAATATTGTATTCTTTCTTCTCGATTTATTTCTCTATAACAAAGTTGTTTCTTTTTTCCAGGAAAATTTATTCTTTTTAAAGCATAAAATATAGCTGGTTGATTAACTCCAATTTTTTTAGCTCTGTCTGACAATGCTCGACTCTGGATTTTGTTTTACATCTTTTTCTAATTCTTTCGAATCTAATTTTATCTGACGACTTTTTACCTTAGTTGCTGACAATTTTGGGGGAGATAACCATCTATATATCGAAGCTCTTCCTATCCCAAATGTATGAGCTACTTTGGTGATCGTACCGCCATTTTATACAAAATTTATTACTTTTTGTTTTAAGTCTAAACTGTAAGGCATAGTTCAAAATAGTTTCTAGTTGACTGAATTTTATTATACTTAATTTTTGTTTCAATCTTAATTAAAACGACTATATGTAGGGCTTTTTTGGTATTCGCCTTCGCCCTCAGGAACTGCGGGTGGGTAAGTCCTGAGGGTATTTCTAGCAGTTGGCCTAAGTCTTTGTGAGTACCTTTAGTTCCTGGAATGACTCACAAAATAGCTTTAACCTGAACTGGTCTGAACAAAAATCCCTTAAGCTGAAAATAGTTATGCTAATTTGACTGCTGTTCCAATTGCGGTTATTAGCAGCAGGGCACCTTTTTCATCTACGTTAATAGTGCCTGTATCTATTTCTATCCCAACAACTGCATTAGCACCCATGCGTCTAGCCCGTTTTTCCAGTTCTGCGATCGCATCTTCCTGACCCTTTTTAAAGATTTCTTCATAACTACCGGTACGACCTCCAATAATATCTCTGATTCCAGCAAAGAAGTCTCTCAGGGCATTACTACCATAAACTACTTCAGCAGTAACAATTCCTAAATATTCTTCAACTTCAGTCCCTTGAATTACATCAGTTGTAGTTACAATCATTTTTATTATCTCCTATATTTTTTTTATTTGACTCGGCCTTGTTTTTCTCTTAGCACTTACCCACCCTTCATCTGAGTCCCCTAGATGAGAATAGGCGATCGCTAACACAACTCAGAATAGTCTAAGTTTTCCCGGTAAGTTTTAGTTCATTCCTTTAAATCTGGTTAGTCTTGTTTAATTTACTTTTCAAAAATAATTTAACCTTTTACTGAGATGAAAATAGGCGATCGCTAACACAACTCACCAATAGCCCAAGTTTTCCCAGTAAGTTTTAGTTCATTCCTTTAAATCTGGTTAGCCTTATTTAATTTGCTTTTCAAAAATACTTTAATATTTGACTGAGATTAAAATAGGCGATCGCCAGCACAACTCACCAATAGCCCAAGTTTTCCCGGTAAGTTTTAATTCATTCCTTTAAATCTGGTTAGCCTTATTTAATTTACTTTTCAAAAATACTTTAATATTTGACTGAGATTAAAATAGACGATCGCTAACACAACTCAGGATAGCCTAAGTTTTCCCAGTAAGTTTTAGTTCATTTCTTTAAATCTGGTTAGCCTTATTTAATTTACTTTTCAAAAATAATTTAACCTTTTACTGAGATGAAAATAGGCGATCGCTAACACAACTCACCAATAGCCCAAGTTTTCCCGGTAAGTTTTAATTCATTCCTTTAAATCTGGTTAGCCTTATTTAATTTGCTTTTCAAAAAATTTTTAATATTTGACTGAGATTAAAATAGGCGATCGCTAAAATATAGTCATTTTAATTTAGATTGAGACAAGTATTTTTTGCCATAACTCGCGTTTGGTGCAGAAAAAGTTTTCCATCTCTTTTTGAAATGGCTATAACTCAGGATAGCCTAAGTTTTTCCGGTAAATTTTAGTTCATTTCTTTAAATCTGGTTAGCCTTATTTAATTTGCTTTTCAAAAAATTTTTAATATTTGACTGAGATGAAAATAGGCGATCGCTAACACAACTCACCAATAGCCCAAGTTTTCCCGGTAAGTTTTAATTCATTCCTTTAAATCTGGTTAGCCTTATTTAATTTGCTTTTCAAAAATACTTTAATATTTCACTGAGATGAAAATAGGCGATCGCTAAAATAACTCACCAATAGCCCAAGTTTTCCCGGTAAGTTTTAGTTCATCTCTTTAAATCTGGTTAGCCTTATTTAATTTACTTTTCAAAAATACTTTAATATTTGACTGAGATTAAAATAGGCGTCGGAATAGCCCAAGTTTTCCCAGTAAGTTTTAATTAATTCCTCTCCTAGGGAATTCACGAACAAACTGATATGATAATTAACCTCCATAAACACTATCAATTTTAGACTGGCCGTGCGTAAACAAACAGTATCAATACTTAGTAGCCTAATGGTGGCTACAATAACAACCACTATCCCTTCTATTGCTTACGGAGTTCCTTGTCAAAAAATAAACAAGAAAGGAAATGCAACCTCAATTACCCTTGGACATTATGGGGTAAAACTATTGGCTCAACTTCATCTTCATCAAGCTGAGAACTCAGAACTAGATAAACTACTGCGCCAAGCAAGGAAACTAGTAGATGCTCAAAAGTATCAACTAGCTATAAAAATATATCAACAGGCAGCACGTTTAGACCCCAAAAATGCACAAATATACTCCGGTATTGCTTACTTGGAAGCACTCCAAGAAAATTTCCAGGCAGCAGCTCAATTTTATCAACAGGCGATCACCATAGATCCTCATAATGCAAATTTTCAATATGGTTTGGGATATGCTATGGCCAAATTAGAGAATTATCAGGCAGCAGTTACAGCTTATGAGCGTGCTTCTTTGCTAGACCGCAATAATGTTAATACTCATTTAGGGTTGGGGGCTGCATTGTTTCGGCTGGAGAAATACAATGAGGCCATCATTGCATATCAAGTAGCAATTAAATCTAGTCCTCAAAATGCTGAAGCGCATGCTGCAATGGGTTTAGTACTACTTAAGCAAGAGCTTTTTCCCAAAGCATTAGCAGCATTAGAAAAAGCTGTGGAATTATCTCCTCAAGATGCAGAGATACGAACTAAGTTAGCAACTGCTTTATTAGCCGCTGGAAATACCAATGAGGGTCTGGCTACCCTGAAGATGGCTTCTGGTCTAGGGGAGCGAAATGCAGATATTCAGTTTCAAATTGGGGAAATTTATCAAGCACAGGAGAAGACTCAAGCCGCTTTGGCTGCTTATAAAAAAGCTGCTTATGCTAATTCTAACTTCTTAGAACCTAGGTTTGCTGCTGCCGAGATACTTTTAGAACAGCAGGATTATTTACAAGCAATAATTATATATCGGCGGGTAATTGGTATCGCTCCTGATAATGCAGTTGCTCATTATAAAATGGGATTGGCTCTTAAAGGTAGAAAACGCGAAAGAGAAGCATTAAGAGCTTTTGAAACTGCTTTAAAGTTGTTTGAAGAACAGGATGATTTTGAGGGTAAGGAAAAAGTGAAAACTGCGATCGCAGAATTGGAAAATTAATTTGAGGTTTTTATTGTTGCTAACCATTCTAAATATTCAATTATTAAGGTGTAAGTCCTGTTGAATACTGATTATCCGGAGATGATATAAAAGTTCGTAGTAGGGCTAAAGCTACAAATGCAGATAGGGTTCAAGCCCTACTGCAAACCATATACTTTATAATCACTCATTATCTGGATATGATATAAATCCTATTTGAAGGCAAGGGTTAAGCTGTGAGTTATCAGCTATCAGTTAGAAGGAGGAATTAGCCTCTAAGAAAAATTAAAATCCGACATGAAAAAGATGATCAGCTTCACTTAAGTATTTTATTACTTTCATACATCTTTTTGTCCGCCATGACCTAGGAAAAACCTTCGGGCTGACTGCTAATGGTTTAATGCTTAGGAATAATTAGCCTATTTTAGGACTGACTTATTCTATATTATTCTGTAAAATAATGATAAAAATTATTTTATCCAGTTATGACTTTTCCTGAAACAAGCGAGCAAAACTATATACCACTCCGTGTTAAAGAAAGAATACAAGAAGCTAAAGATAAAAAGTTTAAGAAGTTAGATTTAAGTAGTACAGGATTAACCGAAGTTCCTGGTGATGTTTGGGAATTAGAGCATTTATAAGTATTATATTTACAGGATAATAAATTAAAAAATCTGTCGAAATCAATTGGAAAATTATCCAATTTAACAGAGCTTTATTTAGGAAATAATAAATTAAAATGTCTGCCGGAATCAATTGGAAAACTATCCAAGTTAATTTTTTTTTAGGTAATAATCAATTAACAAGTTCGCCGGAATCAATCACCAAACTATCCAATTTAAATGGGCTTTTTTTAGGTAATAATCAATTAGCAAGTTTGCCGGAATCAATCACCAAAATATCCCATTTAACTTTGCTTTCTTTATATAACAATCAATTAACAATTCTGCCGGAATCAATTGGAAAGCTATCCAATTTGACTGGGCTTTATTTACAGAAAAATCAATTAATAAGTCTGCCGGAATCAATCACTACAATCTCCAATTTAACTGAGCTTATTTTATATAAAAATCAATTAACAAGTCTGCCGGAATCAATCGGAAAACTCTCCAATTTAACTGAGCTTTATTTAGATGATAATCAATTAAAAAGTCTGCCGGAATCAATCACCAGACTCTCTAATTTAACTCAGCTTTGTTTAGGTAATAATCAATTAAAAAGTCTGCCGGAATCAATTGGCAAACTCTCCAATTTAACTACGGTTATTTTACATAATAATCCTCTCGAAACTCCACCAATAGAAATTGTGAGACAAGGAATAGAAGAAATTAGAAAGTTTTTCCAGCAAAAACGAGAAGAAGGAATAGATTATATCTATGAAGCAAAATTACTAATTCTTGGAGAAGGTGGAGCTGGTAAAACAACTTTAGCTAATAAAATTCTCGACCAAAACTATCAACTCAAAGATGAAGATACAACCAAAGGAATTGAAGTTCATCAGTACAACTTTCAGACAAAAAACAAAAATAACTTTCAAATGAATATTTGGGATTTTGGCGGACAGGAAATTTATCACGCTACCCACCAATTTTTCTTAACCAAACGCTCCCTATATATCCTC
>JAKQYE010000010.1:0-1114 GCA_023356605.1 Trichodesmium sp. MAG_R02
CCGCTTCAAGTCCTTCATTGTAGCGCTGGTGTCTGACAACAACCCTCTCTCTAATATTAAGTAAAGTTCCACTATTAGTTAATCTATGTTGGGTTTCCTTGCCTCAACCCAACATACAAATAAGTGATAGATTTATTGATAGAAATTGGGTAGCGATCGCCCCTCAATTCAGTTATAATTATTGTATTAACTAACTAACAAATTGATCTAATATAAGTAGGACTTACCCATTAGGAAAGAGGTTTGGAGGCTTGAGATTGCTATCATGACAGACTGCAACCCCAACCATATCCCTCCCAATGACAGAAATACCTTGCCCGTGGGTAAGTCCTGATTAAAAGAATAAAATAAACACTAAGGAAAAGAGCGATCGCTTTTATCCTTTGTCTTTCTCTTAGCCATAAGGAATATTGATTTTTAAACTTACTAACACCAGAACAAAAACGATTAGTCTTCTCTCTCAAATCAAAAGTGGGGGAAGTTAATACTAAATTGTTTGACTATCTAGATATTCAAAAGGTAGATAAAACTCCGTTTATTCTTGTAGAAAATATATTCAATCTAAATCGTTCTTTATATTTTGATGAGGATAGTATTTGTTGGATTATAAAAGTTACAAGTAGAGTTAATAACAAGGGATGTAGTAAGAATAAAACTATTGATATTTGGAATCCTGAAATTAATAGTTATCACTTTTTAAACTTGAGAGCGATCGCCTTTATGTCTCGGTTTCTTGATCGGTATTATATGCTAAAAAAGAGTAGAGATGAATAGAACGATAGTTTTTTTATTGACTATCGTTCTTATATTTAAGTTTCTTATTCTTCGGAGTTTACTGAATTAGATTAAATTTTAATTAATCACACCATCTCCATTCAAGTCAACTTCAAATGTGTTTTCCAAGGGTAGCAGATCGTCGTTAGCTTTCCAACCAGAACGGCTAGTAATGACTCCTTCAGAATTAGTAGTCCAAATAGTAGCTTTACCATCAAGTTTGTTTTGACCTTGAAGTAAAACATCATAACCTTCTTGTTCGTTAGGTTCAACGGCTATAGCATTCCAATTATTGTTTGTCTTGTCGCTATAGCCTCTGCCTCTTTGGTTTTTTAGTTGT
>JAKQYE010000010.1:1214-49696 GCA_023356605.1 Trichodesmium sp. MAG_R02
AGTAGTCCAGACATAAGCTTTACCATCAAATTTGTTTTGACCTTGAAGTAAAACATCATAACCTTCTTGTTCGTTAGGTTCAACGGCTATAGCATTCCAATTATTGTTTGTCTTGTCGCTATAGCCTCTGCCTCTTTGGTTTTTTAGTTGTAATTCTTTCTCTCTATCAATTATCCAGTAGGTACGGTCTGCATTTTCAGCAAAAGTTGCTGCGCCTTTTTCTTCAATTATGGTAAAAGAATTACCAATAATCTCATCTCCATTCAGGTCAACATCAAACTTTGTTTCCCATGACAACATAGTCTCTTGTTTTTTCCAACCAGAACCGCTAGTAATGACTCCTTGAGAATTAGTAGTCCAGACATAAGCTTTACCATCAAATTTGTTTTGACCTTGAAGTAAAACATCATAACCTTCTTGTTCGTTAGGTTCAACGGCTATAGCATTCCAATTATTGTTTGTCTTGTCGCTACGGCTTCTGCCTCTTTTGTCTTTTAATTGTAATTCTTTGTCTCCATCAATTATCAAGTAATTACCATTCAAATCTTTAGTAAAAATTGCTTGATCTGTAGATTCAATGATATTTTTAACATTAATGGTCAACTGTTCTTCATAACTGCTTCCCTCTTCATCAGTTGTCTTGACTCGAATACTATAACTAGACTTAGTTTCATAGTCTGGGCTCTCATTAATTTGTAGTTGGTTGAGGTTATTAATAGTGAAAGCTAAGTTATCTGTATCTCCGTTACCTGCTACTAATTCATAAGTAAAGGTATCTCCATTGTCTGGGTCCGTAGTAGAAAATGTACCAACTACACTGTTAGGTGCTACATTTTCGTTGATAATTTTATTGTCAAGGTCAAGGTCAGTAGGAGAAGAGTTTTCGTTGACATCCTTAACATTAATGGTCAACTGTTCTTCATAACTGCTGCCCTCTTCATCAGTTGTCTTGACTCGAATACTATAACTAGACTTAGTTTCATAGTCTGGGCTCTCATTAATTTGTAGTTGGTTGAGGTCGTTAATAGTGAAAGCTAAGTTATCTGTATCTCCGTTACCTGCTACTAATTCATAAGTAAAGGTATCTCCATTGTCTGGGTCCGTAGTAGAAAATGTACCAACTACACTGTTAGGTGCTACATTTTCGTTGATAATTTTATTGTCAAGGTCAAGGTCAGTAGGAGAAGAGTTTTCGTCAGTAGGAGAAGAGTTTTCGTTGACATCCTTAACATTAATGGTCAACTGTTCTTCATAACTGCTTCCCTCTTCATCAGTTGTCTTAACTCGAATACTATAACTAGACTTAGTTTCATAGTCTGGGCTCTCATTAATTTGTAGTTGGTTGAGGTCGTTAATAGTGAAAGCTAAGTTATCTGTATCTCCGTTACCTGCTACTAATTCATAAGTAAAGGTATCTCCATTGTCTGGGTCCGTAGTAGAAAATGTACCAACTACACTGTTAGGTGCTACATTTTCGTTGATAATTTTATTGTCAAGGTCAAGGTCAGTAGGAGAAGAGTTTTCGTTGACATCCTTAACATTAATGGTCAACTGTTCTTCATAACTGCTGCCCTCTTCATCAGTTGTCTTGACTCGAATACTATAACTAGACTTAGTTTCATAGTCTGGAGAACTATTGATTTTTAGTTGCTCATCATTAATGCTAAAAGCTTGGTTATCTGTATCTCCGTTACCTGCTACTAATTCATAAGTAAAGGTATCTCCATTGTCGGGGTCCGTAGTAGAGAATGTACCAACTACACTGTTAGGTGCTACATTTTCGTTGATAATTTTATTGTCAAGGTCAAGGTCAGTGGGAGCTTGATTAGTGTTGGAAGTTGGTAAGTCGTCACTGACTACATCTAGTTTGACGTTTTCGGAATTAACTTTAACTTGATAAGTTGCTATATCGTCTGCCTGACCATCCTGATCTAGATCACCAGAGAAGGTGACATCGTAAGTTACATTTGGGTCTACATCTAAACTATAACCACCTGCATCAAAAGTAGTGGTGGTAAAAGCATTAGCACTATTAGTAATATCAACTGCTGTAACTGTTATCCCTTTTATTCCTTCACCGACTGTATAGAAGTCATTATCCTCAGCATCAGTATAGGCCACACCTGTGATAAATGGGCCACGATCCCCAGAAAAAGCAAATTTTTGGGTAGTCATGACTGCGTTGTAATTCTTGAATTGTCCCTGTAGCGAAGAAATTCCGACTTCCTCAAAGTTACCATTCATCAGGTTTTTCCGATGACCCGGACTGACGAATAGGTTTTCGTGGTTATACCTCACAAAAGTGGTTAAGTCTGGCGTACCTGATGTTCCCCTGTAAGCGATATTTTCCCCAGTAGACCAGGGAGGTGTGAGGACATACCCCGCAGCCTGCATACGTTGGCTGGGGCTGCTACCACCTTCTCCTGTGTGACTAAATACGTTATTATCTAGCATCCATTGATTATGATCTTGAGCAGCAGTATGGAGTTGTAAATTCAATACTAGAGGTTGTTTGGCATCGGTGGAAATTGTATTTGAAGGAAGTCCTTGATTTAGGTCTCCATTTAGATATAAATCAGCTTCTCCTTGAGGATTTGCTCGACCTCTGTTTACCAACTCGAGCATATATTGGTCTTGAGCAGTAGGTTGTGACATAGTTTTTCTTCTAGATCTAAACGACAGTAATTTAGATAAAGACTCATGAGTCAATTTATAAATTAAAAGCTTTTTTGTACTCCTTTATATAAAAAAACATTATGTGTAAGTCTTTATAAATTTTTACTATACTAAATCATAGCATTTAAATTAATAGGATGCTACAGAGAAATTACTTATTAATATTAAGTTAAGTTAGTTAGGGAGACTTGTGAATTTTAATGCTTAGAGAATGATATTATGATCTATTGGGTAAAGATGCTAAGAATAGATTTTTTATACTGAGTAGTGCTCTTCTTTCTGTTTTTAATTGGTTAAAGGTTAAAAGTTCAATACCTGTTGTTTTGTTATCTCCAGTAAATAAGGTTCAAGTGCATAAAGTTCTCACTCCTGTTCCGAAGGTTGTCTTTCCCCCGTATAGAGGCGAAGCATCACTGAATCAACCATTTTGTCAATCCTCTTTCCCAACTCAGGCCACAGTAATCACAAATTTGTCTATAAATAACCTCAGGAAAACCTGCATTATTATCTGGCTATTGCTTAAGGAGCGATCGCTAAATCAAGATATAAGGTGTTAGGTTTTAGGTGTTAGGTTTTAGGTTTAAAGATTAACAACCAGAAAACAAGTATCAATATGCTTTTGGGAACTCGCTAAACTGACCCCAGAATCATCCCTCCATCTGTAGCATCATTATTATCTGGCTATTGCTTAAGGAGCGATCGCTAAATCAAGATATAAGGTGTTAGGTTTTAGGTATTAGGTTTTAGGTTTAAAGATTAACAACCAGAAAACAAGTATCAATTTGCTTTTGGGAACTCGCTAAACTGACCCCAAAATTATCCCTGCATCTAAAGATATAAGGTGTTAGGTTTTAGGTATTAGGTTTTAGGTTTAAAGATTAACAACCAGAAAACAAGTATCAATATGCTTTTGGGAACTCGCTAAACTGACCCCAAAATCATCCCTCCATCTGTAGCATCATTATTATCTGGCCATTGCTTAAGGAGCGATCGCTAAATCAAGATATAAGGTGTTAGGTTTTAGGTGTTAGGTTTTAGGTTTAAAGATTAACAACCAGAAAACAAGTATCAATTTGCTTTTGGGAACTCGCTAAACTGACCCCAAAATTATCCCTGCATCTAAAGATATAAGGTGTTAGGTTTTAGGTATTAGGTTTTAGGTTTAAAGATTAACAACCAGAAAACAAGTATCAATATGCTTTTGGGAACTCGCTAAACTGACCCCAAAATCATCCCTCCATCTGTAGCATCATTATTATCTGGCCATTGCTTAGGGAGCGATCGCTAAATCAAGATATAAGGTGTTAGGTTTTAGGTGTTAGGTTTTAGGTTTAAAGATTAACAACCAGAAAACAAGTATCAATATGCTTTTGGAAACTCCCTAAACTGTCCCCAAAATCATCCCTCCATCTGTAGCATCATTATTATCTGGCCATTGCTTAGGGAGCGATCGCTAAATCAAGATATAAGGTGTTAGGTTTTAGGTGTTAGGTTTTAGGTTTAAAGATTAACAACCAGAAAACAAGTATCAATATGCTTTTGGGAACTCGCTAAACTGACCCCAAAATCATCCCTCCATCTGTAGCATCATTATTGTCTGGCCATTGCTTAAGGAGCGATCGCTAAATGGTAACCGTCTATATTTATATAGTTCTTACTTAACAAAGCAAGTTCAA
Organism: Trichodesmium sp. MAG_R02; assembly: GCA_023356605.1. GTDB lineage: Bacteria > Cyanobacteriota > Cyanobacteriia > Cyanobacteriales > Microcoleaceae > Trichodesmium. The sequence continues at coordinate 5,567 of JAKQYE010000010.1, forward strand.
CACTACTGCAATATTTTGTATCTCAAAATAAAGATATTTTGCTATCTCATCCACCCATGAGATTTAGAAAAAAATTTGATTTATTTAATGAGTTATGAGTAACAAAATAGTAACTGTCTATCTTCATATAGGTCTTAACAAAGCAGGTTCAACATCACTGAAATCTTTTTTATCTAACAATAGAGATATTTTGCTACCTCATGGATATTTGTATCCAATAACAGGGACTTTGGAAATGGCAAATCTGATAAGAATAACTACTGAAGGTCATAAATTATTACATATTTTTTTGTAAGCATTCATCGATTTTATTAACCCCTTATAGCATTTTTTATGTCGGTCGACCACAGTAGGAACGTTGTATGCAACGTCCCTACAAGGTTTTGGTTATGGCGATGTAGTTCATCAATTTGAAAAGCGCTGTAATATGTCTGTTTCTGTATCAATTTCTAATACCAAAGGAATATTTTCAGCTAAAATTTCTTTCAATAAAGCACTAGGATTTACAGATTCTATACATAGTGGTTTTACTGTTGGTATTATTAAAGTTTGTTATTCCCGTTCAATAGTAGTTTAGGTATATTATATGATAGTTTATGGGTGAAATTAAAATAACTCAAGAGGAAGTAAAATCAATCGATGGTCAGGCAGTCCAAGTCAGGCTATATTCAACAAATAATTTCTAAAAATGTTACAGATATGAACAACTTAAATATTTTTAAATCTGCCTATTTCTGGTGTTTCTGCTTCACCATAATTTTCCTACTTTCCCTAGACTTTTGGTCATGGAAACAAACAATTTCTTTTTCATTTCTCCATCTCCCACCCTGGGTTTTCTATTTTATTGCGTTGCAAATTATCCTCGGCTGTGCTCTTTTTATCTTCTCTCAAACTTTCTGGAAATCTGAAACCGAAAAGGAAAATTAATCATGGTCAAAAACCTAATACCCTACTTATTTATTGGTGCATATTTACTCTTAACTTTAGTCATCGGAATTATTGGTTATCGTAGCCAAAAAGATACACCAGAAGATTACTTTCTAGCAGAGCGAAAAATCGGTTCCATAGTTCTATTTTTTACCCTCATTGCCACCAACTTTAGTGCCTTTGCTTTTCTCGGACTTTCTGGTGCTGGTTATCGTATTGGTATAAGTTATTATCCGATGATAGGATTTGGTACCGCCCTCGTCGGAATTACATTTTATTTTATCGGTTATAAAGTTTGGCTTTTAGGTAAAGAAAAAGGTTTAATTACTCCCTCAGAATTAATTGCAAATCGCCTCCCCAGTCAACCACTAAAACTAACATTTTCAGCTGTGATGGTAATTTTTACCATACCTTACTTAACCCTACAACCAATCGGTGGGGGTTATCTGCTCGAAAATTTAACTAATGGGCAAATTCCCTATTTTTGGGGAGCAGCTTTTCTGACTTTCATCATTGTTTTATATGTGTTTATCGGGGGCATGAAAAGTGTAGCTTTAACCGATGTTTTACAAGGGTTATTAATGTGGATTTTAATGATACTTGCAGTAGTGACTATTTCCCAAAGTATCGGTGGCTTTACGGAAGCTAATCAAACTGTTTATCAACTCAAACCAGAGCTTTTTTCTCGTTCTGGTGCCAATGATTTTTTCACCCCTCACAAATGGTTTAGTTATATGTTGCTTTGGGGTTTAAGTGTACCGATGTTTCCCCAAATGTTTATGCGGTTTTATACTCCCAAAAATCCTAATTCCCTCAAACTTTCTGCTAGTTTATATCCATTAATTACTTGCACAATGTTTATTTGCCCAGTTTTAATTGGAATGTGGGGTCATATTAATTTTCCCGATTTAGTTGGAAAAGAAGCAGATAAAATTTTTCCCATGATGTTAGCTGAATATACCTCAACTACCATAGCTTCATTAGTAATGGTGGGAGCTTTAGCAGCGTTTATGTCAACCCTTGATTCTCAACTTTTAGCATTAAGTTCTATGATGACTAGGGATATTTATATTGTTTATATTCGCCCCGAAGCTACCCTGAGAGAACAAACTTTTGTGGGAAAAATTTTTATTGTTATTTTAGCAATAATTGGTTTAATTAATGCCGCCAATCCTCCGGAAACAATTGCAGCGATCGCGACTCAAGCTTTTACAGGTTTAGCAGTATTATTTCCCACAGTTATTGCTGCTTTGTATGGGAAAAATATTTCGCCTTTAAGTTGTCTAATTTCCATTATTTTTGGTGAAATGGCAGTTCTGGGTTTTCAGGTAGATATTATTCCTAAAAATTGGGCTTTAGGATTTCTGCCAGTAGTACCGATAGTGGTAATTTGTAGTTTAATTATTGTCGTTTTTTGTAGGGAGTAGAGACGTTGTATGGAACATCCGTTATTAGTAGTAATTCTGGTACAATTGTAGAGTATTCTTATTTCTAGAGGGGAAAAACAATAAGGGAAAAAGCTCGAAAAATACTCCCAATCACCCAATCACCCCATACCTAAGGAATTAGTAGTGGAAAACAATAGAGCCTGATGTTAAGATAGGTGAAGTCATAAATTGTAAAAGTTAAGATAACATTAAAATGAAATAATATCAGGACTTACGCAACGGCACTATGTATAGTGGTAATATCTTGAAAATAATAATTTTTGGCACCACATATAGCGGTACTGCGTAAGTCCTGAATATTTTAAAAATACTCCTAGCATAAGAGTGTTTTATATTCGAATAACCTACGACCGTCTACCCTTACCAGAGATAGTGATTCCACCTAAGTCCTCACATGATACATTTAGCAAATCAGGAAGGAAAATAATATATGCAAAACACTCCTGTTATTCAACTAATAGATGAAGCTGAAAATATAGCAATAAAAGGTTTGTTGTGCCAGAAAGAAGGCAAATTAGAAGAGGCAGTTTTTTATTATCAACAGGCACTGAATGAGAATCCAAATTTACAACAAGTCCATTATAATTTAGGCATTGTATTGTATCAACAGGGAGATTTATTAGAAGCATATCAGAGCTATAAAAAAGCAATTGGCCTCCAACCAGATGATGTTAATGGTTATTACAATCTGGGGCTTGTTTTGCAAAATCAAGGTTTATTTTCAGAAGCAATTGATAGTTATCAACAAGTCATAAATTTATCAAAAACAGAAAAACCTATATATGGAACAGGTAGGTAAAAAAACATCATTAAAAGTGAACTCCCAAGAAATAGCTGCTAAGTTAAATGAGCGAGCAGAATTATACTTAAAGGAAAAAGAATTAGAATTAGCCAAAACCACCTGTGAGGAAGCCTTAAAACATCAACCAGACTATGGGGTAGCCTGCAAAACTTTAGGGAATATTTTTTCTGCTCAAGATCAACTAGAAACCGCTTGTTATTGGTATACAAAAGCCATAGAATATCAGCCAAATTTGGCGGAAGCTTATGCTAATTTAGGCACATTATCTCTGATAAAAGAACAGTGGCAAAAAGCAATAAGCTATTATCAAAAAGCCATAAAAATTAAACCAAAATTTCCCGGATTTTATCGAAACTTAGCCAGATTTTATAAAAAAATTGGTAACTACGCTGAATCGATCAAATTTTCTCGAAAAGCTGATTATTTAGAACCTGTTAATCAAAAAATAAATCAAAAAAATCAAGTTATAAAATCAACTTTATACTACAAAAATTTAGGTAAAATATTGCAATCTCGAGGGGAAGTAGAAGCAGCTTGGCAGTCTTATAAAAAAGGTGTTGAGCTACAACCAAATGACCCAGAAATATATCTGAATATCGGTGGTTTATATGCTCAACAGCAACAATGGAAAGAAGCAATTAAATGCTATCAAAAATCCCTGGCCATCAACCCAAATTATACTGATGCTTACCGTAAACTAGCTAGAGCTTGGACAGAAATTGGTCAGACAACAAAAGCTGATAAATGTTGGTATCGAGCCTACAGTTTAGAACCAGAAAAAGCTACAGCAGAAGAACATTTAATATTAGGAAATAGTCTGCTGCAAGAAAAGGTAATTGCTCAAGCAATATCCTGCTATTGTCGGGCCATGGAATTAAATCCTAATTTATTAGGAGCTTATGAAAGTCTAGGGGAAGCATTAAAACTGCAAGGAATAAATAAAACTACCACACAAGTATTTCCTAATCATTGGCAAAATGCTGGAAATTCTCGGAATTTACTAACAGCAGAAAATCCTCAAAATAGTCAGGAAAAAATTCAAAAGTTTCGGGGTGAAAATACAATTGATATTATTCAGAAACCGAAAGATTGTGAAAGAGTTGTTAGTAGGCAAATTAATAGGGTGACGTCAACATTTAATTTGAAAAATGACTTATCGGACTCGGACGATTATCTAGAATCATCTTTATCTATATTAGAAAATAATCAGGTTAAAGGGGTGGCCAAATCGAGAGAAATTACCCCAACTGTAACTCCAAATAAACCTCTAATTATCGAACCAAATGTTACTAATATTTCTGGAATTTTAGAGGGAGAAACAACCCTGATAAATACTCAAGCAAAAACTAACAATAATCAGATTATTCACTCTATTCCTCAAATCAATCATAGAAGACCAATAAATTTAAAATCCGTTTTGAAATCTATGACATATACTAATGGTCAAGGAAATATTCCTAACATTTATATTCAGGAAGCTCAAAAATATTATGACCAGGGACTGTATGAAAAAGCAATTTCTGAATGTCAGCAAGCTATTTCTCTTGAAATAGATGCAGTAGTAGCTTACATAATTCTCGGAAAATCTATGGAAAAAGTAGGGCAGATAAAACAGGCAGAGAGCAACTACCAAACAGCTCTTAAAATACAGCCAAATAATGCCTCAATTTATAGACTATTAGGTAATTTATATGTTGAATATCAATCTGGGAGTTTAGCAATTTATTGTTATCAAAAAGCGGTAGAAATTGAACCAAAGGTGGCTGATAATTATCGTCAATTAGCTCTAGTTTGGGCGGAGTTAGGTGAAGCTAAAGCAGCTATAGATTGTTGGTCCCAAGCTGACTCTCTAGAATCCAAAGAAGTCACAGCTAATGACCATTTTAATTTAGGAAATAAATTGTATGAGAAAGGGAGAATTACTCAGGCAGTATTTTGTTATCAGAACTCTATAGAATTAAATCCGAATTTGGGTTCTGTTTACTATAATCTTAGTGTAGCCTTAAGGTGTCTCGGCAGATTAGATGAAGCAGTTACTTATCACCATAAGGCCAGGGAAATCTGGGCAGATAAGAATCAAAATCAGGACAATCTAAAGGCTGATATAAATTCTTCTATCTCCGCTAACTTAGAAGTTAAATACCAGAATGGTCATCAACTAAATGCAGCAGAAATTAAACGGGAAATCTGGGTAGAGAAAAATCAAAATCAGAACAATTTAAAGGTTGATACAAATTCTTATATTTCACCTCAAAACCAGAACGGTCATCAACCAACTGCAGGAGAAATAAAACGGGAAATCTGGGTAGAGAAAAATCAAAATCAGAACAATTTAAAGGTTGATACAAATTCTCATATCTCAGCTCAACAACAGAATGGTCATCAACCAAGCCCAGTAGAAATAAAAGGGGAAAGTAGTCAACCACGGCAGTTAAATCAGATAGTTCTAAATCATAGAAATTACTCTCAAAAAGCACAAATTCAAGAAATATTAAAACAAGCCAATACTTATTATTTAGAAGGATTGTTCTCCGAAGCGATCGCTACCTGTGAAAGAGCAATTAAAGTTCAAGAAAACCCAGAAGCTTATCAGATAATGGGAAAAGCAAATCATAAGAAAAATCAAGTAGATAATGCTATTAATTGTTATCATCAAGCACTGAAACTAAATCCTAAGGATTCAGGTACTAATTATGAGATGGGAAATATATTAGCTCTTTTACCAGGAAAATTAGAAGAGGCTATTACTTATTACCATAAAGCTCTTGAAATTGAGCCATACTTGACAGAGGCTTACTACTCTTTAGCTAATATTTTAGTCAACCAAGACCAGTTAGAAAAAGTAGTAATTCTCTATGAAAAATTAATTGAAATTCAACCAAATCTCTGGGAACCTCATCATAACTTAGGGGATATTTTAATCAAACAAGAAAAATTTTCGGAGGCCATTTCGGCTTATGGTCATGCCATAAAATTAAATCCCAACTCTTCTGTATCTTATTTTAAATTGGCTGAAATCTTAGCCAAGGTAGGGGAACTTTCCGAAGCAATAAATGCTTACCACAAGGTAATTGTAATCGACCCAGATTTTGTTGATGCTTATCACTATTTGGGTGATACTTTAAGAAACAAGGGGGAGAAAGAAGAGGCTATAAAGGTTTATAGAAAGGCTGTTGAAATTCAGCCTCAATTATGGGAAGTGCATCATAAATTAGGTAGTTTATTCCAGGAAACAGAGGAGTTAGAAGCAGCTGCTAGTGCCTATCGGAAATCTATAGAATTAAATTCAGATTTTTGTTGGTCTTATAATAGTTTGGGGGATGTTTTAGTTAAGTTAGAGAAGTGGTCACAGGCGGCTAGTGCTTATAGTCGGGCTATTGAGTTAAATCCTGATTTTTGTTGGTCTTATAATAATTTGGGGGATGTTTTAGTTAAGTTAGAGAAGTGGTCGGAGGCGGCTGGTGCTTATGGTCGGGCTATTGAGTTGAATCTGGATTTTCCTTGGAATCATTATAAGTTGGGAGATTTGTTGGTGAAGTTGGAAGATTGGGAAGGGGCTATTATTGCTTATAGTCAGGCAAAAGAACTAAACTTAGAACTGCCGAAAGTTCAACAAAAGTTAGATAATGCTCTACATCAAAAAGTCAAATCTGGTTTGCAGTCTGTCCTGAATTATTATCTTAGAGCTATTGAACAAGAACCAAATAATGTAGAAAACTATTTCAAGGCAATTGAGATAGAAGCAAATAATCCTGAATTGTATTTTGGGTTGGGAAATGCTTGGCTAGAAAAAAAGGAATTTGACCAAGCAATTACTAGTTACGAAAAAGCAATTGACATTAATCCTAACTTGGGAAAAGTTTACCAAAACTTAACTACAGTTTTTCAGGAAAAAGGAAGGGAAAGGGAAGCTAGGGAGTCATGGTTTAAAGCTTTGAGTTTAGAGGCAAGTTTGGCAACGGCAGAACAACATTTTAATTTAGGAAGTGAGTTTTTACAAGAAGATCGGCACAAGGAAGCCGTAACTTGTTATCGCCGAGCGATCGCCTTAAATCCCAGTTTTTTAGAAGCTTACTTACTTTTGGGTCAAGTTTTCAGGGATGGCGAAAAATGGTCAGCAGCCATTTCTGTTTATCGACAGGGACTTAAGCAAATTCCAGGAAATCAAGAACTGCAAACAGCTCTTAAAGAAACTTATAGCAAACAAAACCAGCAGGAACAAATAGAGGAAAATCCCAATGAACTTTCCCAGGATATCCAAAGAGATTTGGTTCACCTGGCACACGGAAATGAATTAGAGAGGGTGAAGAATACTTCAATTGCTGCTATTACCATGGTATCTAAAAATTATTTGCCTCAAGCACGGACTTTATGCGAAACTTTCCTTGAGCATCACCCCCAAGCTCGTTTCTTTGTGTTGCTAGTCGATCAGGTAGATGGTTATTTTGAGCCAGATCAGGAACAGTTTCAATTATTAACAATGGAAGAGGTTCCTCTGCCTTCCGCCGATACTTTTCCTTATCATTATACAATTCTTGAACTCAATACGGCTGTTAAACCTTTCGTTCTTAAATATTTGTTGGAGAAATACGACGATATAGAAAATTTGGTTTACATTGATCCTGATATTCAGATATTTCGTCCCCTAGATGAAGTTTGGAATGCTTTAAGAGCTAACACGACAGTTTTAATACCTCATATGCGAAAGCCATTTCGAGACAATCATTCTCCTTCAGAAGTGCAAATCTTACAAAGTGGAACTTATAATCTAGGTTTTATCGGCCTCAAACAAAATCAAAATTCTCTTGAGTTACTTGATTGGTGGATGGAAAAATTACATTTGGATTGTGTGGTTGATATTCCTAATGGTCTTTTTGTAGATCAAAAATGGATGGATTTGATTCCCGGGTATTTTCCAGATACGTATATTCTCCACGATCCCTCTTACAATGTAGCATATTGGAATTTACACGATCGCACTATTGAAAAGATAGATGATGAATATTTAGTTGATGGCAGACCTTTAGCTTTTTTTCACTTTAGCGGTTACTCTCCCAAAAATAGAAATAAGTTATCTAAGCATCAAACAAGACATAATTTATACGATCTACCTACGGTTAAAGAACTTTGTGACGGGTATGCAAATAAAATGTTGAAGTGGGGTTATTCAAAAGCTAAAAATTTTCCTTATGCCTATGAAAAACTACCTAATGGTATTAAGGCTTGCGATCTAATTAATTATACTCTCAGGCAACTAATTATCAAAAGTATACCCTTTCCTAGTCCTAAATTTGAAGCAGATGAGTTTTGTAAATTTTTGATGACTCCATCTCCATATTTATCAGGACAAAACACTCCCCCAATCATAACATCTTTCTTAAAATTTAGACCCGATGTAGCGGCTTTTTTTCCTAATACTTCTAATAATTTTTTGGATGAAGGATTTATTAATTGGCTAGAAGAAAGGGGAGCTGCAGAACATAATATTGATAAATTATGTCAGAACTTTAAACAATATTGGGTTCAAACAAACATTGTTGAAGATGTACAGACAATTCTCCGTAGAAGAACAGATGTAGTTACAGCATATCCAAATTTTGTTAGTGACCCTCAAAGTTATGATCGCTTTTGTGCTTGGTTAAAGAATTCTGGCCCTAGAGAAGAGAATTTAAAAACAGAAGAAATAGAAAAGTTTAAAAAAGCTCGTGGTGGGTATTTAAAAATTCTTAATCTTTACTTTTTACGCCCTGACTTACAAAGTGCATTTTGTAATATTCATCTTCCTGAAGTACGTGAGAAATTCCTGGAATGGCTAAAGTCTAATTTAACTTCTTTGCCAAATATAGATATTGATGAATGTTTGTGGTTTGATTTAGTCTGCGAATTTCAAAAAAAAGATATAACAGTCATTAATTTATTGTACAATTCTTATCTAAGACAATTAACTGGTAGTACTGCCAGTTTATTTGAAATAGACAAAATCATCAAAAGTTTAGAGTTGGCAAAAAATCAGAAGGAGAAGAATGCAATTATAGAATTTTTAGCCTCAGAAAAAGCCCCTACTCCCTTATCTCAGCTGGAGGCTTTCTACAGGAGTCAAGGATTGTTAAAACATTTATTTCCAGATGCTTTTGAATCGAAAGAAAATCTTCAGGAACTACATGATTACCTCAAGGAAAACCCCAATATTCATAACCTTCCATCCCAAAGTAAAGCAGTTATAAAATGGATAGATAAACTAGAAGCAGAAATTCAAACCTATGGGGACGATTTTGTTGTTAATGTAGCAGGAAATTTCGATGCCACTACAGGTATGGGACAATCTGCTAGGTCTATGGAGCAAACCCTCAGGGCAGTTGAAGTTAATTATTCAAAAATAATAGTTCCTAATACTTACATTGATAAAGATACTTTTTTTGATAAAGAAAATAAACTTTTATTGATGGGTTGGCCTTTACCAGGTAAGGGAGCTAACATAACAGTAGTAAATGCTGATAGCGTGGGGCTAGTTCACAAAATTCTACCAGATTTCTATTGGCAAGGTAGAAAAAATATTGGTTATTGGGTTTGGGAAACAGAAGAGTTACCTACCTCTCAAGCAAGGGCAGCTAAGGGATTTGATGAAATATGGACACCTAGTGAATATTCAGCAGCAGCTATTCGCAAAAAGGTAGATAAACCTGTTAGAGTAGTTCCTCATGTTATAGATTTTGAAGAACTAGATTCTATAACTTCTGATCGTAGTGAGTTTAACTTGACCACAGATCAAGTATTATTTGGCTTTTTCTTTGACCAGAAAAGTAGTCTGGAGAGAAAAAACCCGCGAGGACTGATTCGAGCTTTTAAAAAAGCTTTTAAGAGTTCTGAGGGTGTGGCATTACTTTTAAAGGTAAGTTCTTCAGTCCCCGGTAATTATGATTATGAAATGCTAAAATTAGAGTCAGATGGTTTGAATGTTATCTGGATAGAGGAAACTTACAATCGAGCTAAGACTCTCAGACTAATGAACTGTTTAGATGTTTATGTTTCTTTGCACAGGTCCGAAGGCTTTGGATTAACTTTGGCAGAAGCGATGGCAATGGGAAAACCAGTTATTGCTACCAAATACTCAGCCAATTTAGACTTTATGGATAATTCTAATTCTTTTTTGGTGGAAGCTGAGGTTATTGAAACTGATAGGAGTTATGGCGCTTATCCGAGAGGTACTCGGTGGGCAGAACCCAATCTGGATCAAGCAGCAGAGTTTATGAAACTTCTGCGCGATCGCTCTATTAGGGAAAAATATGGGGATTATGCTTGTAAGAGTATTAAGGATAAACTTTCAGCAGTTGTTGTAGCATCTATTCTGAAGGAGATTTTTCATGATTTATCTTAATAAAAATAGTTTTATATTAATTTAATAGGAGTATTTTGTATCTAATGGAAAATAGTAATAATGGTAAATTATATGAAGATTTACCAGAGGAATTTATTAAGTGGGCTTATCGCTTGTTTTTAGATAGGGAAGTTGAAAACCAGGATGCCATCGAAGATAAAAAAAGAAGAATAAAAAATTGTCGAGATTTAAGAGATATCTTTTTAAACTCAGAAGAGTTTAAAGCCAAAAATCAGTGGCATAAACCTTTGCCACAACTTACTGATAAAAGTATTGTCTATGTGGAAAGTGTAGCCCCAGGACGAGAATTAGCCCTTTTGTTTAATCATATTCAAAATACTTGGTCTTATTTAGGTAAAACAGAACCTCATTGGTCTGTATTGTCCGCAGAAAACTTTAAACAAGATAATATTTCACAGACAATTAATTTATTTAACGAAACAGGTAAAAATGAAGTATCAAAATTATTTGCCTCCTTAGATAGAAATCAATTGGATTATAAATCATTTAAGTCAGCTATTGAATATGGTTGTGGAGTTGGTAGAGTTACAAGATGGTTGGCTGAAAAGTTTGAAGTTGTTTACGGCTATGATATATCCTCATCCCACTTGAAGGTTGCTCATCAATATATGACTGAGGTAGAAATCAAAAATGTTCAGTTAAATCAATTGGTTGCTCTTAGAGATCTCAAAAAACTTCCTCAGGTAGATTTCATATATTCAGTAATAGTTTTGCAACATAATCCTCCTCCAATTATTACCTTTATTATTAAACAATTTATGAATTCTCTTAACTCTGGGGGTGTAGCTTTTTTTCAAGTTCCCACCTATAAACATGGATATAAATTTTCTTTGAAAGAATATTTGAATGATGTTAATAAAGAAGGAGAAAATCATCAAATAGAAATGCATATTTTACCTCAAAAAGATATTTTTACAATTATTAGACAAATGAATGCTAAGTTAATTGAAGTTATAGAGGATAATTGGGCAGGGGAGGGATATATATCAAATACGTTTATAGTTCAAAAAAACTGACAGGAGCGATCGCCAATATTTAGATACTAAGTAGGTATGCATAAATCAAGGTTAAAATCAAGGTTAAAATCAAAAATATGAAAAAATACCTAAAAGGAAATCCTCAAAAGGTTTTCACTCTTGTGAAATTTTATTGCTGTTGACGATGCAAAATTTGAGGTAATCCGATAAGAAGCAAAGGTTTGGGACAAGAAGAAGACTTATGGAGATGACTGCCGTAAATGATAGCAAAAAAGATCCAATTATGAAGTTAACCTGTGGCAAAAGTCTTTCTGGTCTAAGACAAAAAAAGTAATCAAATTAAACAAAATAAGGTCAAATATTCATAATGGATAGTAAAGATATAGAGCAATTTATTCTGAAGTTTGATGTGGCTGCTTTGCACAAGCAAAGAAATAAGATACTTAATAAACCTAATTTGATTGGAGTAGGAGCAGGGAGGTGTGGAACTACATCCTTATATCAATATTTAGCAGCACATAAAGATGTTTATATGTCTCCAGTGAAGGAAATCAATTACTTTGGTATCAGAAATACTGAAAAAAATAAGTATGGAATAACTTTTAGGGAATATCTCTATTATTTTATGGGTGCAGAAAGTCAAAAATGTATTGGGGAAATTTCTCCTATTTATCTTGGTATTCCAGAATGTGCTTCTCTGATAAATGAAAAGTTGGGAAATATTAAGATATTGATTACTATTCGAGATCCTATAGAAAGAATGATATCTCATTATAAACACCATTTAGATAAACATCAAATAAATGATCTTAATGAATACTGTGAAAAGGGTCTGAAGGTACTTAGAGACCATGAAGAAAAAAAATACCAACTTAATTGGTTTCATCCTGTTAAAAACATGACGCAATCTCTTTATTTTGAGGGAGTAAAGAGATATACTCAGCAATTTGGGAAGGAAAACGTTTTAATAATTACTTATGATCAACTAAAGAAGCATTCAAAAGTAGTATTAAAAGAAATTAATCAGTTTTTGGCTATTGAGGATGTCGAACAAGAGTTGTATAAAGCTAACTCTTCGCCGAAAGATAGAGATAAAGATTTTCAATTAAATAGAGAGGTAATGAAGGAACTTTTAGAAAAGTTTAATGAGGATCTAGCCAAATTAGATGAATTAACTGGATTAAAGACAACTCATTGGTTAGAAAAATATTAAAAAGTACATTTTGTTAATTTCCTATATTTTATGATTTATGTTCAAAAAAAGGGAACATTATTAATGATTTATTTCCGCAAACAAAAGGTATTATTAAATATTAGGAATAGCTAAAAAATATGTTAATTAATTCATCAATGGAAGAGAAGCGCAGGAATGAGAAGCACAAAAAAAGCTCGATCGTTACACCGAAGAAGCCTCCAGCTCCCCAGAATCTTTTTAAGATTGCACCCCAACCTTTATTTTCAAAAAAACATAACCTAGCTCTACTATGGTCGGCAAAAGCTGGATGTACTTTTTCCGTTAAGTGGTTTTTTGATAAAATAGGGTTTCTTGATGTGGCTCTGTTCTATCACCCTTGGATTCATTGTTTTCGAACTCAAGTATTTTGCGAGTCTGTTGAGTATAAAAGATATTTAAAAAATAGGAATACAGTTGCAGAACTACTCGACGGTGAAATCAAGATTATCAAAGTTGTATGTAATCCTTTCTCTAGGGTTGTTAGTTCTTATCTGGCAGCAATTAAGGGAATTACAGCTGCTCAAGACAACTACGATACAGAAAAAATTAGGAACTTTTTAGGCAGAGAAGTGAACGAAAAAGATACTTTTTCCTTTAGAGAATTTGTAGCATATTTAGAAAGTTTAGATATATTTTTATGCAATATTCACTGGCGGATACAACAACACAAGAGCGAAAAAGTAGGTTTAATTGTACCCAATTATATCGTTCACCTAGAGAATAGCTACGAGCAACTAAGGCAAATAGAGATAGAGTTGGGACTAAATACGAGCAACTTTGACGATCTAAGAAAATCCGGACATCATTCAAAAAGATTAGTAGAATTGGAGGGTTGTTTTGCAGATGAACACTTTACTTTTTTAGACAAAGATGTGGCTTTTCCTCCTTCAAAAAATTTTTATGACGACACACTTAAAAAAGCAGTGGCAAATTTATATCAAGTTGATTTTGAATCTTATGGTTACGATAAAAACATGACGTTATAAATTTTGTGCTGCAGGAAATGGGGTGAATTAAAAATTCATAAATTCCAATCTCTAATATTGTTTCTCAAAATTTCCATGGGTATAGTTTTATCCTACATTCCTTATGAAAAAATATATGACACGAAGAAGGGAAAGATTTAATAAGTGCTACTTTTAATCTCGTCAAAACCCTTGAATATTATCAAACCTACATTCTTCACTACAAAATTTAGCACAAAACTCCTGGGAAAGTTGAGTAAGTATTTAGACATCTGAGAAACAAACCTTACAGCGCTTTTCAAATTGATGAACCACATCGCCATAACCAAAGCCTTGTAGGGACGTTGCATGCAACGTCCCTACTGTGGTCGACCGACATGAAAAATGCTGTAAAGTGTAATTATAGAGGTGAATTAAAGATAAAAAAAGATGAGAAAATGTCAATAGAAGTTAGTGATATAGACCTCCTAGGTTTGGTAGTAGGAATTATTGATGAGATTGGTATGGAAAAGAGAATTAATCAATTCAGGACTTACGCAAAGAAACCAGGTTTTGACAGTAAATCATTGTTTTTAACACATAAATATTTACGAGAAACCTGGTTTCTCAGTTTGTTAGTGATATAGACCTCCTAGGTTTGGTAGTAGGAATTATTGATGAGATTGGTATGGAAAAGAGAATTAATCAATTCAGGACTTACGCAAAGAAACCAGGTTTTGACAGTAAATCATTGTTTTTAACACATAAATATCTACGAGAAACCGGGTTTCTCAGTTTACCTGCGTAAGTCCTGTGATAGTGAAAATTAATCCCCATAGCTATAAGGGTTTCAGGGAAAAATTGTGGCGATAGATAAATAAAACTTATCAATTTAATGTTAAGAATGAAAAATTAATATACCCCTTGTCAAAAACACACAATGTTTGCTATAGTTTACCACAACTATCAACTATAAAGTTTAAATAAAGAAAGAACTTTTTACCATGGGTGGACCTATAACTTTTCTTGACCAATCATTTACTCTAAGTGAAAATAGTGATAATAAAACTATTATTGGGCCTCTAGATGCAACTCAGCCCGATGATAAACCGCTAACATTTACGATCATCAATAACATAGACTCTGATGAAGATGGAAATTCAGCTTTTAGTATTGATGGAACAAATCTCCTAGTTGATGATAGTGATGATTTTGATTATGAAACCAATCCTAATCTTAATATTACCATTGAAGCTAGTGATGGGGAGTTAACAAGTACAGCTACAATTACAGTAAATCTTTCTGATGTAGAAGAATTTACCATAATTGAATCCGCAGGGGACGCAACTTTTGCTAAAGCTCCAGATAAGACCTATTGGATCATTGATGGAGACCAAAAACTACAACTGAAAAATCTTAATGGCGAAAGTCATAGCGATAACACTAACTCAAATTGGGATGGGATAGCTGTTGAACCTAATAATGATGCAAACGGTTATGACTTTTTACTTAAGGGTAAAAATCAACGCATTAATCAAGCTTATGTATGGAATACTAATGATGAAGGCGTGATCCTTAACAACTCAGGTTGGCGATCAGGAGGTGGTGTATTCTCGTGGGAAGAGAAATTTAATGTTGACCTAAATGGAGATGAGGTTATCGGTACTTCTTTTACAACAATTGAAGATAAAGGTACTGCAACTTTTGCTAAAGGTCCACAAGGGAACTATTGGATAATTGATGGAGAGCAAAAATTACAACTGCGAAAGAATGGAGGCCAAAATCATAGTGATAGCACTAACCCAAATTGGAATGGTATAGCTGTTGAACGCAATGATTTAGGAGGTTATGATGTTTTACTCAAAGGGGAAAATAAGCGTAGCGGTCAAGCTTATGCTTGGACCACTAATGGTAAAGGTGTAATTACTGGCCGTTCAGGTTGGAAATCAGGAGGTACTCTATTATCCTGGGAAGAAAGATTTGATATCGACTTAAATAATGATGGAGTTATCGGTTCTTCTTTTACCACAATTGAAGATGAAGGGACAGCAACTTTTGCTAAAGATTCAGTTAATACTTATTGGATAATTAATGGAAACGAAAAAGTACAACTGCAAAACTCTAAAGGCCAAAATTATAGCGACAACACTCACCCAAATTGGGATGGTATAGCCGTTGAAACTAATGACTCGGGAGGTTATGAGTTCTTACTCGAAGGTAAAAATGGTCGTAATAATCAAGCTTATCTTTGGACTACCAATTCTAAAGGTGTGATTACTGGCCGTTCAGGTTGGGAATCAAAAGGCAATTTATTGTCGTGGGAAGAGAAATTTAATATTGACTTGAATGGAGATGAAATTATTGGTCCTTCCTTTACCATAGTTGAATCTGAAGGCACAGCAACTTTTGCTAAATATGAAGACGGTACTTACTGGATAATTGATCAAGATAATAAGTTACAATTACAAAATTCTAGAGGCGAAACTTATAATGACTACACTAGCCCAAATTGGGATGGTGCAGCTGTTGAAGCTAATGAATCAGGAGGTTATGAATTCCTAGTCTTGGGTAAAAATCAACGCAGTGATGAAGCTTATGTCTGGACTACAGATGCTGAAGGTGTGATTACTAAAGGCTCCTATGAAGATGTCGATTTTTTCTTTACCACAATTAAATCTGAAGGCACAGTAACTTTTGTTAAAAATTTGGATGGTACCTACTGGATAATTGATGAAGACAAGAAGCTTGAACAAGACAGACAACTACAACTGCAAAGTTCCCAAGGTGAAAATTATAGTGATAATACTGACCCAAATTGGGATGGTGTAGCTGCAATAGCTAATGAATCAGGAGGTTATGAATTCCTACTCCAAGGTAAAGACGGACTTACTGGCCAAGCTTATGTCATGACTACCGATGCCGAAGGTATAGTTACTAGCACTTCAGGTTGGAAATCAGGAGTTCCTGCATTGTCATACGAAGAAAAATTTAATTTTGATATAAATGGAGATGGAATTATTAGCCCCAATTTTACTACAGTTGAATCTGAAGGCACAGCAACTCTTGCTAAGCACTTAGATGGTACCTACTGGGCCTTTGATGTTGATGAAGACAAGAAATTAAAATTGCATCTGTATCACGGGGATACGAGTTCTTACGGTCCTGTAGCTGTTGAAACTAATGGTTCAGGAGGTTATAGGCTCCTATACAAATATAAAGGTAGTCATCAAGCTTTTGTTGACACTTACAACTCTGGAGGTTCATATACTGGCCATTCAGGTGTGAAATCAGGAAATTCTGTGTTGCCATGGGAAGAGGAATTTAATGTTGACCTGAATGGAGATAATATAATTGGTTAACGGAACTCTACTATAATCTTTATGTAAGGATTCAGGTATCAGATATAGGAATCAGAGCAAGAGCTAATAAGTTATTGCTATCTAGAGTAATATGGCTATTGTCACTGTGTTTAATACCGGCAATAGCCTAAAAGCTCTCAAACCCACATTCTGCACGACAAAATGTAGTGTATAAAGAGGGGGGGTACTTGAGTCAGTATTTAGACTTATAGTATGGGTCACCGAGTTCTATCGCATCTTAATTATTGCCAAGCGGTTAATTCTACAGTACTATTCAATTGTTAATTATTTTAGCGCTTTACCAACTTTCTTGAGGCTCAAGTTTCTCAACTGAGCAGATAGTATCTTTGACAACTTGGAGTCAGAAAATTAAATAATTCTAAACGTTCTGGAGTGAAATTAGATATGCTATTAACTCCAGAATTAATCAATAAATGAATTGACTGAAAAGATTGAAATATCCAACGTAATGTCGGCCTATTAGTAGGACTGCCTAATTGATTTTTGACCGTAGATTTAGTCGGATTTAAAGTTTGACGCAGTTGACGTTAACCATTACTATAAACCAATAAATATCAACCCATAATTAACCCGAAAGCTTCGATCTATGAGGTAATTTAAGGAAGAAACTATCCCTTAAAAATAAGGGGGTTAAAAAGAAATCTAAAACCTCTTTCTACAGATTGTTGTTCCCTGTATTTAGACAACATTGACCCAATTTCTTATCCACAATGGTAAATCTCTATCGTTTGTACAAATTAAATTTATCATAGATTGTTTTCAATTAGGTCGTTTATCTCTACAAATATCCATAGGTAATTTTAATAGTTTTTGGCTCTAAATATTCTTCGGATTCATCCCCAAGTGTCTCATAATCTCCATGAACATGAAACGAAGTAGAACCTAGGTGGACTGTGTCTCTAAAAACTTTCAAAACTATATGGTGCTATTATGCTATAACATATAAACTAAAACAAATTATTAAGTTTTAATTATGTCATCATCTTTCAAAGAAGTCGCTGTGGCTCAAAAAAATCTGGAAATGGGCAAACAGCTTAAAGAGAAGGGTTCGTTCAAAGAAGCGATCGCCAAATACAATATGGCCCTTAAACTAACCCCAGACAACATACAAGCTTTGAACCAGTTGGCTTCGGTTTATGAAGCCCAAGAAAACTGGGAAGAAGTAGTCAAATGTTGCAGAAAAATTGTGGCTTTCCAACCCAATAATGCTAGGGCATATCTCCGACAGGCCAGAGCTCTCAAACAACAAAATAAACTCTATGGGGCAATAGCTGCGTTTCAAGAAGCCATTGAAATAGACAAAGACATACTTAAAGCCCAAGACTACAAGCAATTAGGAGATCTATTTGTTCAACTAAAAAGCTCTGAAAACCAAAAAGCTCTGGCTAATGATGCGATCGCGACTTATAAAAAAGCTGTGGAACTGAAACCTGATTTCCCCCCACAGGTTCATATTAGCTTGGCTGACACTCTGCAAAAACAGGAACGCTTTGAGGAAGCTATTGTTTCATATCAAAAAGCATTAGAAGTAAAACCAGATTTGGGTGCAGGTGTCTATACTAAGTTAGGGAAAGCCCAGCTCAAACAGGGGCAACTAGACCAAGCGATCGCTACTTATCAAAAAGCAATTGAGTTAGATCCGAGTTCTGTAGGTGCTTACCAAAATCTGGGGAATGCTTTACAACAAAAAAGCTTATTCAATGATGCAATCAATTCTTATCAAAAGGCGATAGAACTCAATCCAAATGCTCCCGGTTTATATCGTTTGATGGGCGATTTAATGACAAAACAAGGTCGGACTACTGAAGCTGCTCAATATTACCAAAAAGCTACTTCAAATTAGCTAAATCGACGGTAAATCAATGGAGATCAATTTCAATATATTTTGCTCTCATACCAATTCCCATGCATTAATGCTCAACTTAGGTAACACTTGAGTTATTAAATGATTAATATAGGTAGAATAAGCATTAGGCTAATTCAAGCTAAGTTAATGTTAGTTATTCTTATGTTTATTACTCTCCTAATCGCTGGTGAATAAAATATAGAAAAGTTTTTTAGGAATGATATAACTCTCATTTTTACCCCTTAGTTTTCAAGAAAAATTAGGAGGTTATAAACGGGAGTTTTTCTCTATTTGTAATTGTCTTTATTTTGATTAATTTAATTTAGATGGAACTTGCTGAAACTTACTTAAAACATGGCAAAAACTACTCTGATGAAGGAAAATGGGAAGAAGCTATCTTCTATTATAAAAAACTTACTGAACTGCAACCTAATAACTGGGAAGTTTACCAAAATTTAGGAAATGCTTTGTTGGAGATCGAAAGTTGGCAAGATGCAGTTACTGCTTACCGTGATGCTATCCAACTTAACCCAAATTTAGATTTTTCTCATTATCAGTTAGGGGAGGCATTAATCAAATTAGAACAGTGGCAGGAGGCGATCGCTGCTTACCAACGCGCTTTAGAACTCAATTCAAATTTACCTAATATCTATCAAAAACTGGGTGACGCGTTTCAAGAAAAAATAACCGCAGATCGCATAGCAATATTAAATACTTATAGACAGGAAATTCAGCAAAACCCTGACAATATTCATATTTATAACCGAGCTTTAGAACTTCAACCTAATGATGTGGAATTCTGTTTTGGTTTGGCTAATGCATTAGCTAAAAAGGGAGAAATTAATCAGGCAATTAACACCTATAAACGGGTACTTCGACTACAACCAACTCACCCTGAAGCAGCTTTAAAATTAGAGAACCTATTAAACCAACAACAAAATAACTCTCATCTTCAAGTTCAGCAAGTATCATCACTAGAACAATCTAAAAAATCTTTAGAGAACTTAAGTAAAATAGCCTTAGAAGTATTTTTAAACACAGGTTCTCAAATCATTTTTCCTGAAATCGAGAATCCATTAATTAGTATTATTCTGATTTTACATAATCGTGCAGAGTTAACTTTAAGCTGTTTAAATTCAATTCTGAAAAATAGTTTTAGCTCCTTTGAAGTAGTTATTGTCGACAACTGTTCTACAGATAAAACTCAGCAGCTACTGTCACAAATTCAAGGAGTAAATATTATTTTTAATCCGGAAAATTATCATTATCTTCTAGCTTGTAACCAGGCAGCTAAGTTAGCTAAAGGTGATTTTATTTTATTTTTAAATAACGATGCTCAGATTTTAGGAAATAGCATTACTGCGGCAGTTGAAACTATCAAATATTCAGACAATATTGGTGCTGTCGGTGGCAAAATTATTTTCCCCGATGGCACTCTTCAGGAAGCAGGAAGTATCATCTGGCAAGATGGTTCTTGTTTTTGTTACGGAAGGGGTGATTCTCCAATAGCACCCCAATATATGTTTAGGCGATCGGTTGATTATTGTTCGGGAGTATTTTTGTTAACTCCTCGTAACTTGTTTCTAGAAATGGGTAGTTTTGATGAAGCTTATCAACCAGCTTATTATGAAGAAACTGATTATTGTGTTCGACTTCAGAAGTTAGGTAAAAAAATCATTTACGAACCCAATGTTAATATTCTTCACTACGAGTTTGCTAGTTCTAGTCGAGAACAAGGGTTTAAACTGATGGAAACTAACCAAAAAGTCTTTGTAGAAAAACATCAAGATTGGCTTCAGTTTCAGCATCCACCTGATTCTAATAATGTTTTATTAGCTCGTACTGCTAGGGAAAATCCTTTCACTTTAAGTATAACGAAACGACTGCTTTTTATTGATGATAAAATACCTCATCCTTTTTTAGGTTCTGGTTATACCCGCAGTCACAGTATTTTATCTCAAATAGTTAATATGGGATACGCGGTAACATTCTATGCTGGAGACCCTTTTTATCAAGAAGAATGGGTGACTACTTATGGAGATATATCCAGAGAAGTTGAAATCATTATCGGTTATGGTTTGCCTCAGTTAAATAAGTTTCTCCGAGAGAGAAAAGGGTATTACGATATAGTATTTGTCAGCCGTCCTCACAATATAGAAAAATTAAATTCGATATTATTAAAGGTAAATTTATTAGAGGGAGCAAAGATAATTTATGATTCGGAAGCTCTGTACTGTTTGAGAGAGTTTGAGCGACGAAAATTAGAAGGGGAAAAAATCTCATCAGAGGAAATGCAAAGGTTAATTGATCAGGAATTAAAATTAGCAGAAACTAGCGATTATATTATTTCAGTTTCAGAAGAAGAAAGGCAGAAATTTATTAAATATGGATATGAAAAAGTGGAAGTTATCGGACATTTTATGACGCCTTATCCTACAGTTAATAGTTTTTTTCAGCGCCAGAATATTTTATTTGTAGGTGCTATTTATGAATTAGATTCTCCTAATGCTGACTCAGTAATTTGGCTGTGTCAAGAAATATTTCCTCAAATACAAAGTTACTTAGGTCAAGAGGTTAAGTTGTTAATAGCTGGAAATAATGAGGTTGAAGGTTTAAAACAAAAAGTTGAAGGATTAGGAAATAGTTCAATTGAAATGTTAGGTCGAGTTGAAGATTTGACAGATTTATATAACAACTGTCGAATATTCGTTGCACCGACTCGCTTTGCTGCAGGTATTTCCCATAAAGTTCACGAAGCAGCAGCTTACGGTTTACCTATTGTTAGCACATCTTTAATTGGTCAACAGTTAGGATGGAAACATGAAACAGAATTATTGGTTGGGGATGATCAGATAAATTTTGCTCAACAATGTGTTAAGCTTTACCAAGATTCAGCCTTATGGAATGAACTGAGAAAAAATGCCATAAAGCGAGTTGAAACTGAATGTTCTCCTGAATTTTTTTCAGCAACTTTAAAGTCGATCTTAAAATCTTTAGAAAATTCATTAAAAATACTTACCCCATACATCCCACAGGATTCAAAAAACTGAGGGGGAGATAAACTTGCTAATTCACCTGCTTTTCCAGCAAAAATTTTACCTAGTTCGTACATTTTTAAAGCAGCCATTAACCGTAAATGTTGATCCAAATGTTGCTCCATTTCTGCCTGAGTTAAATTAACAGAATCTATCCCACTATTAATGGGATAGGTTCATATAAACCCAGTTTCTATCCGTTAACCTCTACAAAACTTTTTAGCTCTCCAACAAGCTAGTCTTTAGCTATCATTAATTAGATTTCCTAGACATTACTATCCTCACTAAATAATGTATCTAAATTACGATAACCGCTAACAATCCGAACAATAAAAATATCTGCATTATGAGCATTATAAAAAAATAATATAATTTCTGACTAAAAAACCTCGTAAATTAGGTCTAATTTCTGTATATGATTTCCCCAGATTCGGAAAATCAGAAAGTAACTTACATTTTTGGCGAATCGCATAAAATAGGTTACTAGCTGAACGAGGATTATTTTTAGCAAGATAATCTTAATTGCATCCTCAGAAAATTGATACTTGGCAATTATTCTAATCCATATTCATTTTTTAATCTAGCTTGTAACTGCTCAAAAACTAATTCGCCATCTGTTACATTCCCTGCTAAAATTTGCTCAGTTGCGCTATCAATTTTTTGGCGTAATTCCTCTAATTGACTATCGACTTCGTTATGTTCTTCAGCTAAAATAATGATTTCCACTTTTTGACCTGCTGAAAATGGCAAATCTGATAAAACTAACTGCTGAGGATTATCAATTATTACATATTTTTTGTAAGCATTCATTGATTTGATTAACTCCTTAATATGTCTGTCGGTTTAGTCATTTCTCTTTATACTATATCATAATCATAGGAAGTAAAATTAATCGAGCGTTAGGCAGTCAAAGTAAGGCTATATCCAACAAATAATTTCTAACAATGTTACAGATATGAACAACTTAAACTTTCTCAAATCTCCCTATTTCTGGTGTTTCTGCTTTACCATAATTTTCCTACTTTCCCTAGACTTTTGGTCATGGAAACAAACTATATCTTTTTCATTTCTCCATCTCCCACCCTGGGTTTTCTATTTTATTGGTTTGCAAATTATCCTCGCCTGTGCTATTTTTATCTTCTCTCAAACTTTCTGGAAATCTGAAACTGAAGAAAAAAATTAATTATGCTAGAAAACCTAATTCCCTACTTATTTATTGGTGCATATTTACTCTCTACTTTAATCATTGAAATTATCGGTTATCGTAGTCAAAAAAATACCCCAGAAGATTACTTTCTAGCAGATAGAAAATCGGTTCCATAGTCCTATTTTTTACTCTCATTTCCACAAACTTTAGTGCCTTTGCTTTTCTCGGACTTTCTGGTGCTGGTTATCGGATTGGCATAAGTTATTATCCGATGATAGGATTTGGTACTGCCCTCGTCGGAATTACATTTTATTTTATTGGTTATAAAGTTTGGCTTTTAGGCAAGGAACAAGGTTTAATTACCCCCTCAGAATTAATCGAAAATCGCCTCCCCAGTCAACCACTTAAACTACTATTTTTAGCCGTGATGGTGATTTTTACCATGCCTTATTTAACTCTGCAACAATCGGTGGCAGTTATATGCTCGAAAATTTAACTAATGGGCAAATACCCTATTTTTGGGGAGCAGCTTTTTTGACTTTCATCATTGTCTTATATGTGTTTGTGGGAGGCATGAAAAGTGTAGCCTTAACCGATGTTTTGCAAGGGATATTAATGTTTGTTTTAATGATAGTTGCAGTCATAGCTATATCCCAAAGTATCGGTGGCTTTACTGAAGCTAATCAAACTGTTTATCAACTCAAACCAGAGCTTTTTTCTCGTTCTGGTACGAATAATTTTTTCACTCCCCACCAATGGTTTAGTTATATGTTACTTTGGGGTTTAAGTGTGCCGATGTTTCCCCAAATGTTTATGCGGTTTTATACTCCCAAAACTGCTAATTCCCTCAAACTTTCTGCTAGTTTATATCCGTTAATTACTTGCACAATGTTTATTTGTCCGGTTTTAATTGGAATGTGGGATCATATTAATTTTCCCGATTTAGCTGGAAGAGAAGCAGATAAAATTTTTCCCATAATGTTAACTGAATATACCTCAACTGGCATTGCTTCATTAGTAATGGTGGGAGCTTTGGCAGCCTTTATGTCAACTCTTGATTCTCAACTTTTAGCATTAAGTTCCATGATAAATAGGGATATTTATATTGTTTATATTCGCCCCCAAGCTTCCCTAAAAGAACAAACTTTTGTCGGTAAAATTTTAATCGTTATTTTAGCAATAATTGGTTTGATTTTAGCAGCGAATCCTCCGGCAAAAATTGCTGCGATCGCGACTCAAGCTTTTACAGGTTTAGCAGTATGATTTCCCACAGTTATTGCCGCTTTATATGGGAAAAATATTTCACCTTGGAGTTGTATAATTTCCATTATTTTTGGATAAATAGCAGTTATTGGTTTTCAGGTAAATATTATTCCTAAAAGTTGGGCTTTAGGATTTCTGCCAGTAGTGCCAATAGTATTAACTTGTAGTTTAATTATTGTCGTTTTTTTGAGGAAGTAGAGACCTTACATCTAACGCCGTTATTAATAGTGATTCGGGTTTTAGGGAATATAATTTGCTCAATTAAAGTATGATAGCATAAAAGTTGCGATCGCTCTCACTATCAGATAATTTGTATTATTTGAATAAGGAGTTAGCACATCTCTAAATTTGAGATAGTGAATTAATAATTGAATAGAATATCTGAGCATTTATGCTGACGATAAAATAACACAAAGTTTGACGATATCACTTTGGCTTGAGATATATTATTAATCTAGTATTTTCACCAACAAACTTAAACCATATATGTTTTACTAATAATGTGATCTCAAGCTCTGAATAAAATTTGGGTAAACTTTCCATCCATCTGTAACATAAAAATAGGACTTCAATTTATTAATAACTTCCCATCATGGAGTCAAAGTTTAGGCACATTAGTCTCCTAAAACCTATCCTAAAATACCCTATTTAAAGTCGTCCATGCTATCTATAGCCAAATTTTGCTGAAATTGATCCTATAAATGTTTCCAACTCATCTAGTTCTCCCACCTCTGGAGCTTCCTCTGGGTCATAAAGATCAGGTCAGAGTTTCCATACTTGGCCACACAACATCAATGTATTTGCACTATCATACTTTCTTTTATTTGTCAATGCCTTTCTCATCCCATCCCATTTTCATACATTTTTAGACAGTCTTTTTTTTGAATCTTGAGAGTAACCTTTACCAGGCTCCTAAAATTCTATCCCACATTCCGCACTTCAATTTCTAACATAAAAATTAGTATAAAAGCTGTAGCTTGCTTAAGTATTTATATTAGAAAAATTATCTTCATTTATCTTGATTAGGAGTCAAATTCTCAGAAAAATTTTAAGTATAAATACTTACTAAATTGTTAACTCCTATTGACCACTATAATTTTCTTTAAATTGTGCTCACTTCCCCCCCCTTGGCGGAATAAAGGGGGGTTGACTTTTGACTTATATTTTGATATTGCATTTCGTCCTGAGGAATGTAGGCCATATAAATTTTCGGCCACAATGGACATAAATATAGTTTTGTTTTCGTTTTTTATGACCATCTTTATTGATCTGATTGACATTTAGGACGTTGCATCATTTTTAATTTTAATAAGTTGATTTGAAAAGCGATCGCTATTTTCCATCATCATACCCGCTCTTGAGCAACTCTTAATTCTTGAGTATTCTCATTTATAGTGAGAAGAAGCAATAAGAGAAAAAGGTTGAAAATACTCCCTATAACCCCCTTTTTTGATCAGTATCAAGTAGGTTGAAAACCTATAATTATAAAAGTCTCAAATCTAATAGGCGAAAGAGCAAAACCCAAAGTACAACATCCTTATAAATGCTTATAAAGCATCTAATTCCGCCATAATATCTATAAGGGATTAATAATAAAACTCTTATCTTGCAGCTACTTGCCTGTTAATTATTTACCTAACGGGCAGTGGTAAGTACTGAATATTTATCAATTTGTTGAATTGAGAACCGAAAAAACATTACGATAACATAAAGACCCCACTCAAGATCAGAAGTTTACAAACTTAGTTCAGTCTCATACTGTGGCCTTTATGTTTAGAAGATTGTTTTGGCACCTGAAAAAAACTATATAAACTGAACTAAAGTAGTTTTTAATTGATAGAATTAAGGAGGGAATATATGGATGAATTAAAGTATCTTGCTAATTGGGTAAAAGAACAACACGCTCAAGAATATATTTTAACTTGGTTATTAAACCAGCCTGGACTTTGGTGGTCTGATGGAGAGGCATATCAGGCAGCTTTACAAAAATCTGGGAAGTTACTAAAGCAGTATGTTCAAAAAAACCAAACCGGGGATTTATTCCAAGGTATTGCGGAAAAAATTGTAGATGATGAAAATTGGGATGAAGTTGCTGAGTCTTTCGCAAGAATTATTTCTGTTTATCAAGATGAATTGATGAGATTACAGGATTATAGTCGGCGGAAAAATGGTAAAAATATTTTAAAAAAAAACATGAATAGTGATAATTTATCTGTTAAAGATTATGAAGAAATGGAAATACAACAGGCTTTGCCAGACCCATTTGCTGATGCTTTGACAGGGGAAGTATAAAAAGTCTTTATATTGGGTATTTGATCAAGTAATTTCCCAATTTATGAGGTAGTTATGTTGATAGTTTTAGGGAGTAGAGAATAGCTAGGAAAGATGGATCGGAAGATAAGGCTAATTACTGAAGCTAAATAATTAGATAGTCAGGTAATACTATTATACACAAATTGTACATTTTTTGTCATATAATTTGGTCAATTTCATAAATTTATTGGAGTGTAAAGGTAAATTTTATTTCGTCGGTCTGATGCTTAAGAAATTAGGGTTTCCCTACGGGACATAAAACCTAGAACCTTGTCTTAGCAGTATCACCTAAGTTTTTTGAGATACCAGATAAGTTCTATCAACCCAGTTTCTTATAACACTCCATTAAAACCATTTCAGGGACGTCCTATTGAACATCCCTACATTCTTTTTTGGAGATGTCTAATTAAAATTTATTGCCACATTCAGGACAGAAATTATTAGTAGCAACATTTTCAGAGTTACAAATTGCAAGTAATTATTCCACCGCTTGCTCGAGCTGTTTGCGAATAGGTAAACCAATCATTTGAGCATTACTCTTACCAGGAGCAACCATTGGATAACAATTTTCATTCTTAGTCACACGAGCATCCATCAACACAGGGCCATCGTGAGCTAACATTTGAGCGATCGCCTCTTCGAGCTCCTCACGACTAGAAATCATCATCCCCTTCACCCCATAAGATTCAGCCAATTTGACAAAATCAGGCATTCCCACTTCCATATTAGACGAAGAATAACGCTCGCCAAAAAATGCCTCCTGCCACTGACGTACCATACCCTGCCAACCATTATTAATAATCACTGTTTTGACATTAATATCATAATGGGCCAGAGTACCCAACTCCTGAATATTCATCTGAATACTAGAATCACCACTAATACAAATCACCTCTCGGTTTGGCAGTGCCACCTTCACACCCATCGCAGCAGGCATCCCATAACCCATCGTGCCCAAACCTCCACTAGAAATCCATTGCCGAGGGCCATTTTTAAGAAATTGAGCTGCCCACATTTGGTGCTGACCAATATCAGTAGTGTAGTAAGCATCTGGAGCCATTTTGCCAATTTTATCAATCACTTCTTGGGGCGACATGCTATCTGAGTATTGGGGAACGACTAATGGATAATCTCGTTTCCAACGGTTAATACGTTCTAACCAAGGTTGGGTTTGATTAGAATTAACATGCTCACCAGTCTTCCGACAACGATCCAGCATATCAAGCAAAACTTTGCGCACATCTCCCACAATGGGAACATCAGGACTACGATTTTTACCAACTTCTGCGGGGTCAATATCAATATGAATCACTTTAGCGTGACAAGCAAATTGGTCTAACTTTCCTGTTACTCGGTCATCAAAACGGGCACCAACAGCAATTAACAAGTCACACTCACTCACAGCATAGTTAGCATAGGCAGTACCGTGCATTCCTAACATTCCCACTGATAGGAGATGATGTTCGCTAAAAGCACCTTTTCCCATCAAGGTAGTCGTCACAGGAATATTAAAATGTTCTGCTAATTCTTTAATTTCTCCATGAGCACTAGCAGAAATTGCACCACCACCTATATACAATAGAGGGCGACGTGCTTCTCGAATTAAATTAATTGCTTGGTTAATCTGGCGAGGGTTGCCTTTAACGGTGGGACGATATCCAGGTAGTCTGATAGAATCAGGTTCTACTGGTTCATACTCAAATTCTTCTAATCCTACATCCTTGGGTATGTCAATCAAGACTGGGCCTGGACGACCTGTACTAGCAATATGGAATGCTTCAGCAACAATTCTGGCCATATCCCTGGGGTCTCGGACAACATAAGAATGTTTGACTATGGGTAAGGTAATACCATAAATGTCTGTTTCTTGGAAAGCATCTGTACCAATCATTGGTCGGCCCACTTGTCCTGTAACTATAACCATGGGAATTGAGTCCATATGAGCAGTAGCAATACCTGTTACTAGGTTTGTTGCTCCAGGACCTGATGTCGCAAAACATACACCTACTTGACCAGTGGCACGAGCATATCCATCGGCGGCATGGGAGGCTCCTTGTTCGTGTCTGACTAGGAGGTGTTGTAAGTCCCCTGCGGCTTCTGCCCGGTAAAGTTCATCGTAGATTGGCAAAATAGCACCACCTGGGTAGCCGAATATGTGTTTAACTCCATGGCGCTTAAGACTATCTATTAGTGCAAAGGCACCAGTAGCTTGCTTGATGGTTACTTTAGTTTGTAACTGCACGGGTAGTTCCTCTCAAGATACTTTTATAACTAAATTTATGATTTTATTATAATTTATGTTGTTATAATTTTAATCGAAAATATTATGTGATGATGGGGCTTTTTGAGATAAATTCTAGAAAAGTTTAAGATTTTATATGTTATTTTTTTGGTATTTTTAGAATTTTAACAGCCAGTTGAAAAGCCTGTCGGATAAATGTATATTTATTAACAAAAAAGGCCCAGTTGGCAGTGATATTAAAGGATGGCATCCCGATAAATGAGTAGACTTAAAACTTATAGTGTAAGGAGTAAATAACTTGAAAAAAGTAGAAGCTATTATTCGGCCTTTTAAATTAGACCAGGTGAAAATTGCTCTTGTTAATGCTGGTATAGTGGGTATGACTGTTTCTGAAGTCAGAGGTTTTGGACGTCAGAAGGGTCAAACTGAAAGATATCGGGGTTCTGAGTATACGGTTGAGTTTTTGCAAAAACTCAAAGTCGAAATTGTAGTTGAGGATGATCAGGTACAAAAGGTTATTGATAAGATTACTACTGCTTCCCGTACAGGTGAGATCGGTGATGGTAAGATTTTCGTTTTTCCAGTAGATAAAATTGTCCGAATTCGGACTGGGGAAGATAATACAGACGCAATTTAGTCCTAGAGACAAATTTTGTCTTATGTGTTAGGTAATAGGTAGTTAGTCACCTGTTATCAGTAAGACGCTCATGAATGATCCAGGACTTAGGCATTCAAACAAAAAAACAGATTTATGGCTCTGATTATTGTATGCAGCCCTAATGAGAAGTTTCGTCTCATTAGCCTGTTTCTGCGTAAGTTCTAAGATGATTTTTCTGATACCTAAAACCTAACACTTTTTTCCTAGAAAATAATTTGTGGAGTCAATTTTTGATTTTGGCAATGGCATTTGTTTGTCTATTAGACTTATCTGAAAAATAAAGTCAATTATTCCACAAAAATATTAACTCTTTCCTCCTCTTCCCTATTACCCACAAACTTATTCCCTAAACTCCTAAAACTTTGTATTTCATCAACTATAAAAACGATATAATATCTAGGGATTGTTTGTTTTATGAATTTTCTTCGATAGTTACTATTGAAATTTTATCCACACTTAGACTCATAAATTTACTTTGATAGATTTCTGCTGTTTTGGCAGTTTTTATTATTGTTTTAGTTATAGCAATCCTATTTTATTTTTTGCCAAAATTCTACTGCTTTTCAGGGAACAAGGAAAAAGGAACAGAGAAGAGACAAGAGTTTTAAAAGTTTTATTTACTTATTGAAGTGTCGCAACCTATGGGCGGAATGCTATATAGCAATCCTCTGAGTGGTTGTGGGAAAATTCCATACTGAAAAAGTTTGGGAAAATTAAATATTTGACCATCTGCAAAAAATTTAAATAGCCACTTAACTATTTTAAAAGAACTACAAAGATAATAGAATGTTGTAATGAAATTTTTGGTTTGTAACCAAACATCTTCCACAGAGTTTTTTTCTGGGGCATTCGGAGCAAATCAGCCTACAATTTATCAACCATTTTTCTTCGGGTTTTTCTTGATTAATTAACATCAAATATTCTCGAAACTCTTGAGATTTATGATAATTTGTACCGTCCCCAAATATTGCCTACCTTTTTCCTAGCCTTTGCTCTTTTAAAGATTTAACAAATTCCATAGTATTTTTAGTATTTCCGCTTTTTTAATTCTTGCACAATAAATTCCTTAGTTTGATAATCTAAGGCTCTATAATAAGTTTGTATTTCAAATTAATTTTTAATCGAAATTTCTATTCTTTCATTTATTCTTATCCAAGTACAGCTGCATAGATTACTCCATAATAAATTACATTCGTTAACCATAAACAATACAAGCTTTTTTGCTTCTATTTCCAATTGCTATTTTGCCAATATTTTCTCCCTAACTTTTTTTTACTTTCACTAATTCATCATTTTTAACAGGATTTCTATGAGTGAGTTTTTCTCCAAGTCATTCCCCCTTCTCTAAGTAAGCTATAATAACTTTCTAAGATATCAAGAGCTACATCATATTGCTTCTTTAAATATTTTTGTACATCTAAGAATCTTAGGTAACTTTGTGTCCTCATCCACTTAATTATTTGCTCTTTTTTGATCGCCTTTAAGTAACCTTGTGTTCCTATATAACTGAAGCTTTAAACTTTCTGCCCCATGAAACAGTGCTTCATTTTTTTATTCACTAATAAAACTGCTGATTTACATTTAATAATTCTTTGATTTTACGGTAGGATTTGCCAGAAAAAATTATTTTGACATGCCTTGGCTCTTTTTATTTCTGTTGACTATAGCAGTCCGCGCATAGGTTGCGACAAATCAAAAAGTAAATAAAACTGCTTAATTCTCTTACCTACTCTCTGTTCCCTTTTCCCTGTTCCTTAAAAAGCAGTATAATTTTTACCACGAACACTCTAAGGATTGCTATATGCATATTTGATTTATAAAATCGTCTAGTTCATCTAAAATATTCATTTTTTGTCTTTTGACTGGATATGTTATTATTACTATATTTGTTGCGACTTATCCATGGATTACTATGTAAGGTTAAATAATAACTAAAGTAACTTTTTTCAATATTTAAACACTTAAATTAAAATATATTGCCATAAAACATTGACCATAACCAGAAAATCATATCTCAAGCTGCCCCTTTCAAGGGGACAAAAAAGAAAATTCTGGTTTTCAAGCTTCCGGCTTCAGCAGTCGGTACTGATAACTACAGGACTTACCCACGCTTCCTAGACAACACCCTATCTGTAGAGGGGGAATGATATTTAAACCTACCATATATAGTGTTTCTGGATAAGTCCTGAACTAATAACTGATAACTGAAATGACCAAAACTTTTGACTTCCAAGACGAATACGACATCATCATAGTAGGGGCTGGCCATTCCGGTTGCGAAGCTGCTCTTGCTACCGCGCGCCTCGGTTGCCATACCCTACTACTAACTCTCAACCTCGACAAAATTGCTTGGCAACCATGCAACCCGGCTGTTGGGGGACCTGCAAAATCTCAACTTACCCATGAAGTGGATGCCTTGGGTGGGGAAATAGGTAAGATGGCAGACCGTACCTACCTGCAAAAACGTATTCTCAATTCTTCTCGCGGACCTGCTGTTTGGGCGTTACGGGCTCAAACTGACAAACGGGAATATGCTACCGTTATGAGTAATATTGTGGAAAACCAAAAAAACCTCCGAGTTCGGGAAAGCATGGTAACGGACTTGGTTCTGGGTGACAACGACGAAATTATTGGAGTAGAAACCTACTTCGGCGTCGCCTTCAAATGTAAAGCTGTCATCCTGACCACGGGAACTTTCCTTGGTGGAGTTATTTGGGTAGGCAATAAGTCAATGTCTGCAGGTCGTGCGGGAGAATTTGCTGCTATTGGTCTGAGTGAAACCCTGAATAAACTTGGTTTTGAAACCGGACGACTGAAAACAGGTACTCCTGCCAGAGTTGACAAACGTTCTGTTGACTACACCGACCTGGAAGCTCAACCAGGAGATGAAAAGGTGCGTTGGTTTAGCTTTGACCCAGAAGTTTGGGTGGAACGGGAACAAATGTGTTGCTACCTGACCCGCACTACTCCAGAAACTCACAAGTTAATTCGTGATAATTTGCATTTGTCTCCTGTTTATGGTGGGTGGGTAGATGCGAAGGGTCCGCGCTATTGTCCGAGTATTGAGGATAAAATTGTCCGGTTTGCGGATAAACATAGTCATCAAATATTTATTGAACCGGAAGGTCGTAATATCCCTGAACTTTATATTCAGGGGTTTTCTACTGGTTTGCCAGAGAAATTACAATTACAAATGTTGCGGAGTTTGCCTGGTTTAGAACACTGTGTCATGTTGCGACCTGCTTATGCGGTGGAATATGATTATTTACCTGCGACTCAATGTTATCCGACGTTGATGACTAAGAAAATTGAGGGGTTATTTTGTGCTGGTCAAATTAATGGTACGACTGGATATGAAGAGGCAGCAGCTCAAGGTCTTGTGGCAGGAATAAATGCGGTTAATTTTGTTAAGAATGAAGAGATGATTATTTTCCCACGGGAACAAAGTTATATTGGTACTTTGATTGATGATCTATGTACAAAAGATTTGCGAGAACCCTATCGAATGTTAACTAGTCGTTCGGAATATCGTTTGATTTTGCGGTCGGATAATGCCGACAAAAGATTAACTCCTTTGGGTCGAGAAATTGGTTTAATTGATGACCGTCGGTGGGAGTTATTTGAGAGGAAGCAAGCTAATATTAATGGCGAAAAAGCTAGGTTGAATTCAACTCGAATTAAAGAACTAGATGAGGTTGCTATTAATATAGTTACTGATACTCAGACAAAAATTAAGGGTTCGATTACTTTAGCAGATTTATTGCGCCGGCCTGGTTTCCATTATGTGGATTTGGAAAAGTATAATCTGGGGGATTTAGATTTAAAATTAGTTGAAAAAGAGGGAGCAGAAATTGATATTAAATATTCCGGTTATTTGCAAAGACAACAGAATCAAATTGACCAAATTAGTCGTCAAGAAAATCGTAAGTTACCTGCTAACTTAGATTATTTTGCTATTTCTACTTTGTCCTTAGAGGCACGGGAAAAATTATCGAAAGTTCAGCCTTTAACTATTGGTCAAGCGTCTCGAATTGGTGGGGTAAATCCGGCAGATATTAATGCTTTGTTAGTTTATTTGGAGGTACAACATCGACAGGTGCAATTAGCTTCTGTTAATGTTTAGTTAATGGAAAAGTGAGCTATATAATGTCCGGATAATTAGTGTTAGAAAAGCATATATAGTCGTTTTAATTAAGATTAAGACAAAAAATGCCGTGGGATTTCAACAATGGTTAAATCAACATTTATTACCATCATTAAAAATTCCCAGTGTACTAATTATGGATAATTCACAAATTTATAGAAAAAATGTTATTAGAGAATTAGTATAACCAGGGGGTTATCAATTACTCTTTTTGCCAAAATACTTTCCTGATTTAAATGACATAGAATATGATTTTACTGCCTTAAAAAGAGCTAGAATGTATTCACCTATTAACACATCTCTTGATGAAATTATTCCTAATTATTGTACCAAAAAATGTTTCATTGTTATTTAAAATAACTATATATTCCTCAGTTATATTTATTACGGTTGCCCCTAGTTTTAAACCATGAACTTAAGAGTTTGTTTGAAACAATTACCTGCCCAATAACCGTATTTTGCAAACTTTTTTTTTAGTTAAATTTACATTTCTTTTTTCCTAATTTGGCAACCATTTGGGATAACTCAAAAGTAGGAATAAACATAACCCTCTTGCTCGTTTGTCAACCATTTTCTTACTTTTTTATGGGCTTCATTTATGAGGTTTTTGCACCTAATAAACAACTTATTAATTTTCTGGTTTATTCGATGTCTTTTATCTTGATTTTTACGACCTTTTAATCCGGTCTTAGCTCTCATTAGTTTGTCAATATGCTGCCCCAACCGAAAGATTTTAGTAATATCCCGATTGGCTATATTAATAAACTTTTATCCATCGAATTCCGTTAAGAAACTGCGAACACCACGGCAATATGCAATGATGGATTGACCGTTATATTTTTCTGATTTAAACTCTACTACTCCCGACTCCCAAAAATCTAAAATTTGTGTATCTTATCCGTTAAGGTAAATTTTATAGTCGTTTCACACTCTTAATTGAGACAAGTGTTTCTTGCTATGAAAGTATTTCATGGGAAAAATGTCTCATTATTATTTAAAATGACTATACTTCCAAAACTTGTATAAAGTGTGGCCATATCCATCAAAACTTAGGAGGCTCAAAGCATTTTAAATGTCCGCACTGCGGTCACTCAATGCTGAGAGATTGGAGTGGCGCTTTAGGGATATTCCTCAGAGCATTGCGAGATACCGCCAATGTTGATCCTTCTGCTGTCACATTGCTATGAAAGGTTTTCCGAACTTTCACTTGGAACTGCCAGGCTTGATGTATCTGTATGAATATCTTGAAATACATCTAGACCTATTGCTTTAGGTTGATACCTTTGTAGAGATACTAAAACAGTGGCCAAAATTTCATCATATATTGGTCACTGTTTCAACGCTTTAATATCTTTCTCAGTTATCTCTACTATTAATAGTCGAGGATCTGGCTCTTCATAAGGCCGCAAATACATCATCAAATCAAATACTACTAATTCTAGTGGTTGGAATCCTCCTAAATGTCTAAAAAATAGTAAACAAAAAATAATAACACCATGAATAGTAATTATTGGTATTGGTATTGTTAGAGAATTAATTTTTTTATTGACCCATTGGAAAAAATTTATAAGTTCCATGATTTTGATGGCCATTCAATCTATTCAAATCAGTTATCAATAAATTATTCTCGATACTTAGACACTTACAGCAGATTTCAAGATATATAAAGTACAAATATTAAAGAAGACCTCCCACAATCAAAAGGGTTTAAAGAAAATTTTTGTAGCATGGGTATCTTCCATCTCATAGTTGTATTTCACCCCTGATCAAATCTGCTGTACATACTACCTCAGATATGTATTCAAACTAAACTATGAATTAATTTTGAGAACAAAAGTTTACAACAAAAGTATAGAGATTATTGAATTTCACCTCAGTTTATCTAGCCATGTCTAACGCCATCAGGCATTATTGTACCAATGAGAATTGCTCCTTCTAAACTAGCTCCTTCCAGATTTGCTCCCCCCAGATTTGCTCCTTCTAAGTTTGCTCCTGATAAATTTGCTCCTACTAAATAGCTACCTCCTAAGTTAGCTCCAGCTAAATAAGCTCCTTCTAAATTAGCAGCCTCCATATAAGCTCCTCCTAGATTTGCTCCTCCGAGGTAAGCTCCTCCTAAGTAAGCTCCTGCAAGGTTTGCTCCTCCTAGATTTGCTCCTCCCAACTTAGCTCCTGCAAGGTTTGCTACTTGTAGTTTTGCTTCCCCAAGATTACCTCCTCCTAGATTCACTCCTCCTAGTCTAGCTCCTTCTAGGTAGCAGTTTGGACACTCACGAGTTTCTAGCAAAAGTCTAATGTTTCGTTCTACTTGTTGGTTAATCATTATTTGGAATAATTAAAATTTAGCCTAACTATTTATAACTATAGTGAGTAACACCCCAAGACGGAAGTCAAAATTCAACAGTATTAATTAATAATAATCAATGACCATGGATGAATACTATACTTAGATGAAACCTCAACTATTAAATAATGAATACGGACTAAATAACTTTTTTGATAATTACTAGCTAGTAGCATATTAATCATTCTTTATTGTTTTTTACCCACGTTGCATACAAGGTCCCTACCTATACCTCTTATACTCCCATTCCACTGTCGGGGTTAGAGGGTGAGTCCCCCGCTCAACAAAATCTAGAAAGGTTTTTGAGAAATGGTATAAGGCTTTCAGGATTTTGTGACTTATAGGTTATACAGCTTATTCTATGTAAGTGTGGTAGGTAATTCTAGTAGACTGAATTAATAATAATGAAAACTTAATTCTATACTTCAAAAACTTTTGAAAAGGCTATTGCTACTCTACTTCATAAACCACCCGATTGGCTGTATTAGTTAGTATTAGTCTCAATCAACCATAGAGACCAGGTTTGTGTTAGATAACCAAACATACTAACATCTGTCTCCCATAAATCCTGTTTTGTAATAAGATTCCAAAAATAGTGTATTTTTAATATTATCTACTAGTAAAATTTTTCAGATAAAAAGATAGTAGTGAAGTGGGGAATATTTAGACGATCGCACATATCACAGATACATATTTGGTTCCCATAACAGTTCTAATATTTTATTTGTATTTGTAAGGGAACAGTTGGTGAGGCAAGCTTCCTACTCAAAAAATAGGAGATAATTTTAGAGATGTTTCTGGCATTAATTTTTAGAATAACTTGCTTGTCTTATCACCATTCTCCAGAAATTAAATATTTCTTTTTTCAAACCCTTGAAGGGAGGTTCCATGTATAGTTATTTAAAATTATATTGGAAAACTTTTTCTGCCGAAACGCGAGTTATAGCAATAAATACTTGTCTCAGTCTAAATTAAAATTACTATAACTTGACTACATTCCTTTTCGCAGAGGTCTATCACATATAACTAATCTTTATCATACACATTGTCTCAATTACACTAATGCACCACCGCAGCTAGATCCACAACCTGCAGTACAACTATAACAATAATTTGCTGTCTGTACTTGTTCAATTATGTCTAAACTATTATCTTCTAATAACTTAGCTACTGTAATTTTTTCACCTTTCTTTGTTTGAGTTGGAATATTTTCCATCTGATTAAAGTCGCAATCATAAACATTACCTAAATAATCAATTGAGAACTCATTCCGACACATTAAATTTTCTACAGTATCACCATTAAAATTTGCCTCTAAAAAGTCTAAATAAGGTTGATATATCTTGAGTTTTTCCAGAAACGTTTTAGTTCTACCTATAGGTAAATTAGTAATTGTGAAAAGTTGATTAAATTTAACATTAAAATATTTTTTTAAGTAATTCTTATAATCTTGTTCTAGATTTTTTTGATTGGGAGGAAGTAAAAACTTATCACTATTTGGAACTGGAGGATTATAAACTAAATCTAAGACCAGACTTGGATTTTTTCCATATCCTAATCTATTCAACCATTGCAATGCCTGAATAGATTTATCGTACACACCATTACCACGCATTTTATCTACATTATCTTCCAGATAACAAGGTAATGACGCAATAATTCTGAGTTGATTTTCAGCGCAATACTCTGGAATATCCTCAAATCCTGGCACAAAATAAATTGTCAAATTGGAACGAACAATTACTTCTTTGTTCTTAGCTTTTGCAGCTTCAACTAAGGGTTTAAAACCATAATTCATTTCTGGAGCACCCCCCGTCAAATCAACAGTTTTAATTTGAGGAAATCTATTAATTAACTCGATTAATTGTTCACAAATTTCTGTAGTAAGTTCTTCTGTTCTTTTTGGGCTAGCTTCCACATGACAATGACTACAGGCTAGGTTACAACGTTTACCAAGATTAATCTGTAAAACAGTAATTTTTTTCTTGCTTAAAGCTGTGCCTAGTTTTGTTAAGAAAGGCGTGAAAACTGTTTGAATCATTGTCATCAATTTTAATAATAAATTTCAGAAATTGAAAAAGGGAATAAGTAAGTAGAGCTTGTAGAAAAAGTCTTTAGTTAAGTCTCAAATTTTAGAACCAGGAGATATTACTAGTTTGATGCCAAATGCCATTTATTCTGTTGAATTTTCAGGATAAGAAACAACTACTACTTTTGATATTTATGGAGAGACTTCTTTTTATCAGTGCTTTGAGTTTCACACAAGAATACTGCTAATTTTTCTAGACCATAGCAGTTTTCAAGTCAATAAACCCTATTAAAAAACATAGATTTAACCATTCAGCTATTAGCTAAAGTTAAAGCTATTAGTTATAAATAGTTTCAATTTTATCAATTCAATAACATTTTTTTGCAGCATTATACTATTAAATTAAATTTAATCGTCAGGGTTAAATAAGGGAGATTTAGGATTAGCTACATTGAGGAATCATGGTAAGAGGTACCATAGAAAAATTAAATTTAAGGATTAATTTACCTCTCCCAAATAGAATCAACAAAAGATGAGAAGAACATCAATTTCCTAAGCTTCATTCCACATAACCTTAATTTTATCTGGCATAAAACCAGCTATTTCTTTGACTCTCTGAGTCGATAATTCTTCTTTAGTAGCACAAAAAACTGCTTTAATTACCGTTTCAGCTGCTACTCCTTTGGGAACTCCAGCTTCTTGGTTAACTCGGAAAATAAAAGTATCACCATCAAATATAAGTGGAGGACGAATTTTGCTGAGAAAAGCAACAAGTGGGTTATTATCTTTCCAAAGTTCTCCTATTTCATCTGGGTCTGGTTTTTCATTACTAGAAGCTAAATCTGAAGCTACCTGACTAGATACTTCTGTTGTCATCAAATCACGCATTGTCCGAAATACAATAACACTAATATCTCTAGCATCGTAAATATCTGGTAATTCTGCTTGAGTCTGAACTTTCTGGAGAAAAGGTACAAATTTTTCATCTACAGGAACTTTCTGAAAATCAGTCATAACTATACCCTTGATTTTATTAGATTATTTAAATAATATCATAAGCTAATACCAAATATCAGAAGTATTGCCATAATTTTTTTTCAAAATTAGGGAGTAGAAAAATTAGGCATAATAGATATGCTCTGAATACCTAGAACCATTAAAAAAATTTATATCAGGTATATAAATTTTAGTTTGAGGTAACAGGGAAAAGATAATAAATACTTAGTCTCATTAATTATGATATAGCAATCCTATTTTATTCGTCGCAAAAACCCCACTGCTTTTTAGGGAAAAGGGAACAGGGAATAGAGAATAGGTAAGAGTTTTAAAAGTTTTATTTACTTTTTGGTTTGTCGCAACCTATGGGCGGACTGCTATAACTTAGATTATCAAAATAAGGAATTTATTGTGCAATAATTAAAGAAGTGAAAATACTGAAAACACTATGGAATTTGTTAAATATTTAAAAGAGCAAAGACCCCGAAAAATATCAGCAATATTTTGGGACGGTGTAAGTTATCATAACTCTCAATAGTTTCGAGAATATTGGATATTAATTAATCAGACAAAAGAGGTCAAATAAATAATAATAGCTTTGGTGGTAAAAATTATCTTGTTGGAAAAATAAAACTATGAAATAAAATAATTATTAAAGGTTTATCACAGTTTTATTATTCAAGGTCAAAACCAAGCACTTTTTAATGGCGTGGAACGTTTAAAGCTTTAGCTATCTTGAAAAAAAGGTTACTTATAGCCAGCAGAAAAAAGGAAAACAATTGAGTGGTTGAGAGAA
Organism: Trichodesmium sp. MAG_R02; assembly: GCA_023356605.1. Taxonomy (GTDB): domain Bacteria; phylum Cyanobacteriota; class Cyanobacteriia; order Cyanobacteriales; family Microcoleaceae; genus Trichodesmium. Next base: position 45,488 of record JAKQYE010000010.1, read on the forward strand.
CAAGACTATCTGAGACTATCAGACTACAAAACTATTTACAGAAATAATATAATAGAAAAAGGTCGGCTTATTGTGGTGCTTTAGACTATTGAACAAAATAATTTATTGTTCAATAAAAGAAGTAGAAAGACTAGAAATACCATGGAATTTATTAAGTATTTACAGCAGCTAGAGCTGGGAAAAAGATTGGCAATATTTTGGGATGAAGTAACTTATCATAATCCTCAAGAATTTTGAGAATATTTAATGACAATTAATCAAGAGAAACCCGAATAAGAATGATTGATAAATTATACAAAATTTACTCCGAACACCCCGTAGGAAAAATCCATTTAAGATATTTGCTTATAAGCTAAAAACTTTATAAGACAGTCTTATAATCTTTGCATTTATTTTAAAATAGTTAAGTGGCTATTTAAGTTTTTTTGCCCCATGGTTAAATATTTGACTTATCCAAACTTTTTTAGTACGGAATTTTGCCACAGTCCATTTAGGATTGCTATAATTTAATAAGTTTCATCTTTCTAAATCTATCTGCTGTTGATTAGGAGGAGTTGTAAACCCGGTTTTATCAAGAATATAAACAACCCCAACGGATAAAATTGCGCCGACTACTAACCCAACTGCTATTAACAATAAAATAAACCGTTCTAGCATTACCTTGGTTTCAGGATTATAAGCTTCTATGATTTCTATTTGGTCATTTTCCTCTGACTCAACTAAATTATTATCGAGAGGTTTAGAATTGGAATTAGGTACTTTATTCATTGGTACTTAGTTAAAGTTTCAGTAAAAAAAGGCGGGAGGGAGTAGGGAAAACCCTTGCTATTTATTTGATTTTTTCCTATGCTAAAACCTTGGTCTTCCCTAACTATAAAAAAAGTTAATTATGAATTCATTAACTTACCTGTCTTTATACACTTACTAATAAGGTAAATATGTAGATAGGGAGAAATAACCCTCAGCAAGAGAGCAGGATGCTCCTACTATTTCCTTGACAAAAATAATTACAATCTATCACCAATACTATTGATTTATTAAAAAAGTCAGGGAATAGAGAATAGAGAGATGAAATAGTTGATTTCAAATATTGAATTGATTTAATTAACACCTTTTGCAAGAGATATAATTCAAGTCAGCTGATAACCAATTTCATTCATAACTGTTAATTCTCCTCCGAGACTAATTTATCCTTCGGTGTGACAATTAGTTAGTAAGTTATAGTTTATGGCTGAATACTTAATTAACAACAATCAGAATCAGAAGGAGTACAACAATCACTGTTATTATTAATATTTGTTATTTGATAATCTAAGCCTTTAGTTTCTCTAGGTTGCCGAATTGTACCATCTTTACAGTCAAATGTTTCTGCAACATCTAAAGGAATATTCCCATAGGGTTCAACAGGAAAAACATGGTGATGGTAAGGACCATTTTTATCTGTATAAATCTGGAAAGTTTTATCACAAACAGCCATTCTTTTGCCTCGATATAAAGTATGACCATCATCATCAACTACCTGCTTCCAGGGACCCTTATAAATCACAGCTTGATTGCGTTCTAAATATTCTTCTTCTTTCCCCTTAAAAGCGCAAACTGTCAGAGAGCGAAATTCTATTCCATCAATTGTTTGCCAGGGTTTTTCCTCTCGTTTAAGAATTTCAACCCCATAAAAACCAGCTTCTTCAAACATTTCCATAAAAACATATTCTCGAAATGCTCCTGCAATACAGCCACTCCATAATTCCGGGTCATTCATAATTTTTAGAGTCGGGTATTCATCGCAGACAATATCAGAGATCACTGCTCGACCTCCTCGTTTTAATACTCTATGAATTTCATGAAATAGTTTTTGTTTGTCTTGGGGACGAACTAAATTTAAAACACAGTTAGAAATTACGACATCAACACTATTATCCGGAATCAAAGGTTGTTCTTTGCGGAGAGCATTACACTTATATTCAAAAGCAACTAAAGCATCAATAGATGTAATCGGATTTGCATTAATCCAGTCTTGAACTAAGTCTAAATCTAAAGCTAAATCTTGGATTTTGCCTTTGACAAACTTAGTATTTTGATATCCAATTTTTGCAGCAATTTGAGCTTGATATTTCCGAGATAATGCTAACATATCATCATTAAAATCTACTCCAATTACTTTTCCTTCTGCACCAACTTTTTGAGCAAGAATATAGCAATTTTTTCCAGCACCTGAACCTAAATCTACAACTGTTTCTCCCGCTGATATGTAGCGGGTAGGGTCTCCACAGCCATAATCTTTTTCAATAATTTCTAGAGGTAAAATATCCAGATATTTTACCTCATACTCAGTTGGGCAACATAGGCCAGTTTGTACCTTTTGAGCTCCTTTTTGATAACGTTCTAAAACTGCACTTTCAATTTCTAAATTAGGAGTCAATTGTTCATTTGTAGTTTTATTGGTCATTGTATAGATCCTGTTCTAAGTTTTCCCAATTCGTTATACTTACCAAATAACTAACCAAAAGTTTACAAAATCTACTTTAGGTTTTGTATCATTTTCTCAAGTTATACCATTCCAGTTTCAAATTTATTTAAAACACTTTTAGATGAGTATTTGTTGAGAAAAATTAAAAAATCAGATAAGAGGTATAAGCAAAATTTAGTTGAGATGGAGATTCTAATATAGCAATTTTATCTGAAGTTACGTAAAAAAACTGACTGTTTTTAGGCAAGAGGTAGAATCAAAATCCTCAGCTTTACACCCAAATTTACCAAGCTGCCATAAAATCTAAAACTCAAATACCTTATACTTGACTTAATCACGCAAAACATGACCTACTATCCCATAGTTTTAATTAAACGTTTCTCCTTATATGCTTATAACTTCAGACGTAAATAACGAACATAAACTGAAACAATATTTTAATCCCCCATCAAATCATAACCCCAGATAGTTTCCAAAATTCTATCTCTTGTCAAGACTTACCGAGAATGAGCTATTAAATATTCTAATAAATCAAATTATTTTGCAGTTAATTCTATTTCCCTATTACCGCGATAAACCTCCCTAGTAATTCTGTTTAAACTCAGATATTCAAAAATTAATAAATCGGGTGATGGTTCTTGAGCTCCTCGCAAATGTGCCCGAACTTTAGTTAATAACTTTCTCACACTAAAAGCTTTTAATACATAATTATTAGCTCCAGCATCTAAACCAGCTACACGATCGCTCACATCATCTTTACCTATCAACAAGATAACTGGTGCTTTATCCCTAACAGTTGGTCACTGACGATACAATTTTCACCCCAATAAGCCTGGTAATACCCAGTCGAGAAGTATCAAATCTGACTTAATTTCCCGTGGAGTTGTTAGTCCAGTCAATCCATCATTAGCTACAGTTACTTGATAACGTTAAAATTTAAATTTTAGTTCAATAAACTGAGCTAGTTTTGCTTTATCTTCAACTATAAGAATTTTAGAAGTCATAGCCCATGACTAAGCTAGTCAAAAATTGGATTAAGGTATATTAGCAAAAGAAAATATAATACACTGCTGTGTTGTAATACACTAGGTATAGTTTTTTCTCTATTCTTATAATTTTATACAACTATAAATTGCTATAGCAATCCTAAATAGGTTGTAACAATTCAAAAACTACCAATAAACCCCGAGAGTCTTACCTATAAAAAATCACGTCCAAATCTATTCTCAAAAAGCCGCAAGATTTTTGACATAAATAAAATAGGATTGCTATATTATTCTACTTCTGGCCTAAAAATTGGAAACTTTTCCCCTTTCAGATAAGCATTAAAATTTTGTTTAAAATAAATCCAAAATGACTATATATTTAGTATTCAAGGTTACTACCCTTCTAACTACTATCTGTTTTCCTCATTTATCTAATGTACTGTCGCCCTACAACTGTTATTGAAATTTGAAAATTTGACAGTTTACAGCTGTTTTCATTTTAGTAGACCACAGTAGGGACATTCCATGGAACCTTCCTACAAGGTTTTGATTGTAACGATAATTAGTTAGGTAACCTTAGAGATAGACAGAACTTGCCATCGATATCTCGGTGTTTTAAACTAGTTTACCTCTTATATAATTAAGGGGTTAAACATATATCTAATTTAACTAATTAACGATTATATTTACTAAAGTTTTTTCCAAAATCTTGTCAGGGTTATTATCTGCTGATTTAGGAAAAATAATAGTTCTCTC
>JAKQYE010000100.1 GCA_023356605.1 Trichodesmium sp. MAG_R02
CCTTTAAGCCCACCCTTCTAAAATTGGCATTTTTGGAGAGGTCTAATAGTTATAATTAGGATTGGCTGAAAAAGTCTTTTTAAGGTTAACTATGTAAGTACATATTGAAATGGGTAAGCAGTGAATTATGATGTAGTTACCAACGGCAAATATTTACCGAAAAATTGGGTTTAAAGTCTCGCCCATAAGCGGGCGACTTTTTAGTTGATTTATTTCCATAGGTTATGTTATTACATTTTCTAGTTCAAAAATCATTCTATGAAGGCAAGACTTAAGTACTGTATATATCCAACATTGGGACAAAAATACCGATTAGCCAGGCTGCGAAGGTTGTGTCCGTGTAGTCTGGAATGATAGTCTAGCTTGCTCTGGTGGAAAAGTACAAATCTTGAAACAAAAAACCGACTAATTCTGAACTACAAAAACATTTTATTACTCAAGCTAAAAAGACTCAGGATATAGTTTGGCGATCAGTTGTTTCTGCACTTGTCGCTACAGAAGTCTTTAAACTCAAATTTGCTCTTGTTGTGGATTTAAAGGTGGAAAATTAGATTTATAGTCATTTTAATTTAGATTGATACAATTATTTCTTATTATAACTAGGTTTCAGCAGAAAAAGTTTTCCATTCTTATTTAAAATAACTATATCAATTTTATCTAGTTTTCAAGAAGATGGCTAACTTCAATAGTTAGTTCTATCCAGTTTTTTATATCTTTTATAACTTGGTGAGGAATTTCCCAAGGAAACAAATGGGCTGTGTTAGGATAGCATTGCCAGGTAGCATTTTTGAGGTTAAGAGCAGTTTCTTGACTTGACTCGGGGGTAATATGGTGATCCCTTGCCCCAGCTAATACTAAGCAAGGGGATTGAATCTGGGGTAGCTCAGTAATCCGATTATAACCAGCTATTAAAGCTCTATTCAAGGCTCTAGTGGCCTGTCTTGAAGTTTGCAAATAAGCGGGAACTGCTTCTTTTGCTAGATATTGATAGGTAGCACAAGTATGGTTTTGGATGAGATATTTAAATAGCGATCGCTTGCCAAAAGTATCAATATTCCATTGCCAACCAGGCACAAAATAATTTATGACCCCCGCCAAAGCTGTATAAAGATTATCCTGCCAAGTTATGGGTGGGTGGTTACTTCGAGGTCTGGCTGCTGTAGCTATTAAAATTAAACCTGCAACTTGTTCCGGGTTTCTGATAGCTAACTCCATCCCAATAATTCCACCTAAGGACCATCCTAATATTAAACATCTAGAAATTTGAAGTTTCTCTAGAAGTGTTTCTAAGTCTATTAAATGTTGAGTGATCTCAAAGTTGGTTTTCGCATAACTCTTGCCATATCCTCTTAAGTCTGGAGCAATAGTTTTAAAGTTTTGACACAAATAGTTGGTAAAGACGGACATACATTGACCACTACCAGGATGTCCGTGAAGACAGAGAATGGGAAAACCTTCTCCTTTGACTTGATAATGTAGTCTTGATAATGGGAACATAAATTATTTATTCTACCATCTTAAGATGCTTTACTTCAGTCCCTGTAAAATCAAAGAATTAAAACCTAAAACAATACTCACAAAATCCTTGAGCGCGTTCAATAATAAATTTTCTCTGTTGAGAAGTTACTCTATGTTTCAGACATTTTTTTAATTCCTAAGTTTTCCATCAAAATCTGCATATAGTGAATTACTTACCGAAAAATTTGGTTTAAAGCCTCCCCCTTCTAGGGCGACTTTTTAGTTGATTTTTTTCACTGGTCTAGTCCTTGTTGGTTTTTAGTTGACAGGAAATATATTAGTCGCAGGCGGGCTTACCGAGACAAAAAACGGATGGGTCGGCAAGTGTAAGACTACTGCCAAAATAGCGGCAGCCCGTGAAACATCAACCCGCATCGGAGCTACGGATTGGTAGGAAACCCGGTGCCTTTAGGCCGGGGAGGATGTCAAATAATATTAAACCATATTTAATATGCACATTATCTGGAAAAGGACTGAACCCTCCAACTGGCATTGCCCTGAGCAGATTTTATATTGTATAGTGTCCGCCCGAATACTTGTACTTTGATAGTAGAAAAGCACAGGGTAGAAGGCACTTATGTAGAAGGGTTTCATCCAATTTTGATCTCATGTCTGCTTAAATACTTATACTTTGGTGATAAGAAGTATCTTATGCAGAGGGTACTTATGCACAAGAGTTTATTCCAATAGTAACTTAGCTTGGACTTACCCTGGTAAACCCAGACATTGGGTTTTTTCGTCAATGGTTTATTGTTCAAATAATGATTTATCCCAGAAACCAAGTTTCATTGGGTAAGTCCTATTAATTCCATATATAAATGATACTACTGGATATGATATCACTTAATCTTCTACACAGATGTCAGATTCAAAATTGCGGGACTGTTTTTGATTCATCAAAGCGTTGTAAGCAGCACTAAAATCAGCGTTTGTAATCCTAATTTCTTTTGGAGACTCAATCTCCTTAATACTATAATTACGAATCGCAGCTAAAGCAGCTTGATTAGTCAACAATGCCAAATCTGCTCCATTCCAACCTTCTGTACGAATGGCCCAATCTTCCAAATCTACCTCTTCTAGTGGACGGTCTTGATTATGAACCTTCAAAATTGCTAAACGACTCGCTTGATCTGGCAGGTCTACTTTAATTTGCAAATCCAATCTCCCTGCTCGGAGTAAAGCTGAGTCTAGAGCATCGGGACGGTTAGTTGCTCCTACCAATAATACCTGAGTACAATCACGCAAACCATCCAATTCTGTTAATAGTTGACCAACTAGGCGATCGCTAACTCCTGAATCCCCCATAGTCTTACCACGGGCTGGAGCCAGAGTATCAATTTCATCTATGAATATTACACAAGGGGAAACTTGTCTAGCCTTAGAAAACAGTTCTCGTACTGCCTCTTCTGCTGCCCCCACCCATTTACTTAGCAACTCTGGTCCGTTAACCGCTATAAAATTAGCCTGTGCTTGGGAAGCCACAGCTTTGGCCAGCAAAGTCTTTCCAGTTCCTGGTTCGCCCCATAATAAAATTCCTTTAGGAGCTTTGGCTTTAGTCTTCTCGTACAATTCTGGATAGAGCAATCTACCTTCAACTGATTCTTGTAATTTTTGTTTAATTGTATCGAGACCACCAATATCTTCCCAATTTATATTAGGGACTTCTACTGCTACAGACCTTAATACAGAAGGTTTAATTTCTTTAATTGCCGTCAGAAAATCAGTTTGCAATAAACTCATATTTTCTGGAGTCTGACTATTTAAACTGTCTAAGGATGGAACTTGACGACGGAGAGCTAAATAAGCTGCTTTTTGGCACAAAGCCTTTAAATCAGCACCCACTAAACCAACCGCTAGATCAGCAATTTCTCCCAAGTCAACAGAACTATCTAATGGCATGGCATTTGTCAGAATCTGCAAAATTTCTAATCGTCCATTGCGATCTGGAACGTGGAAATTAACTTCTTGGTCAAATCTCCCTGGACGACGAAGAGCTGGGTCTATATGGTCTGGACGATTTGTTGCTGCTAAAAGCAGAACCCCCTGATTTTGTACAAATCCATCCATTAGTCCCAATAGTTGGGCTACTAATCGCTTTTCGACTTCTCCTTCAACTTTACTGCGGTCTGGGGCAATACTATCAATTTCATCTATGAATACCAGACAAGGAGCAGATTTTTTAGCTTTGGCAAAAATTTCTCGTAACTTTGCTTCTGCTTCCCCATAATATTTGCTCATCACTTCTGGTCCATTTATGGCAATATAATTTAGTCCCAGTTCTTCTGCTATGGCCTTAGCTGTTAGAGTTTTACCTGTACCTGGTGGTCCCACTAACAAAACTCCACGAGAAGGCTCAAGTCCTAACTTGGACAACAGATGGGGGTGTTTGAGTGGGAGTTCTATAACTTCTCTTAATTCCTGAATTATTTGAGACATACCACCAATATCTTTTAGGGTAGGTCTCGATTTAGTTTCCGGAGATTGAGTTGTAGAGTTAGTTTGCTGTTGAGGTTGGCTTTCTTTTACACCATCAGTTTTTGGGGATTGAACAGTAAAATTACTTTCTTGCGAAGTTTGTCCTGTGTGAGTTTGATGAGAGTTTCTTCCAACTCCCCTTGGTATGTTGCCCTGTCTCGGAATGTTTCTCATGGCTCCAGACCTTACCTCAAAGGAAGTTTTGATTTCCCCTTCTTTGGCTTTTTCTTCTAGAGTCTTTGCCAGTTCCACCAAATCTTTTACATCTAATCCAAAAAAATTACCCATTTTTTAATTTTTTAATAGTTTAAGTTAATACTTCGGTCTATGTATTATTCTACCATAATTTAGTCTATTTATTTTATTTGGGGTTACAATCGACAGCCTCCCTACGTTGCTCTTAGGAGATAGGGCGGGATTCCCTACCATCGCTGGGTCGGGGCTTTCTACTCCATAGCACCTACCTTCGGAGATTTACTCTCTTCGGGTCTAAAGACCGCGACCCAGACGGACACTGCTCCTCGAGTAGCCAAAATGTTTAAAATACCCGTTTATGTCCCTGTAATGGTTACTACCACATTCAAGACAACCCCACTCTCTAATATTTCAAGGTAATTTTTCTACTATATGACGACAATTACAGCAACGTTTAGAACTAGGGAAATATCTATCAATTTCTATTAATGTACAACCATACAATTCAGCTTTGCATTCTGATTGCTTCACTAATTCTCCCCAATTAGCATCACTTATTTATGGTTCTTGACCATGTTTTTTACGGCTAAACCCTCGACTACAATAGTTTGGTTCTCTCTAATCAGTTGAGTTGTTAACTTATGAGTGTAGTCGAGTCTTGAGTCTTTAATCAAGCTGTGTATCTTTAGCTACTCTAAGTCTAGCTTTCTGATAATTATTAGACTTTTTACCTCAATTTCAACTTAGAGACTTTTGATCTAGCCTTAATTTTTTGTGTAACTTTTGAAGAGTCTTCAGATTGGCAACTTTTTCTCCATCACCTGTAGTTACTAAGCTGTTGATTCCTACTGCATTATCCCGACTTTAAACATTTAACTATCTGTTCTGTTTTCCTTGTTCTTCTTCTGATTCCATAAAGCCGAGTACAAAAAGATGTGATCATGGAGACAAAATCCTCCATTAAATCATTAGTTTCTTCTGGAGCCAAATTAACTACTTCAATGTCTCTATAAGTTTAGAGTTAAGAGAACTTTCAAATAATTAAAGCCCACTCTACTTAATCTATCTTTATGTTCATAAACTATCAAGTCATAATCATTTTCCTGCAATAGCTTGACAAGCTTTCATCTATTGTCATTTACTCCACTACCTACCTGTTTAACAACTCTGACAACAGAATAACCTTTGTGCATAGCAATAATTAAGTAGTCTTTCAGCTTGAGATCCAAGATTAGGCTTATTTTTGCAAATCGAAACTCTACAATAAATGGCTACTTTAACAAATAAACAATTGAGAGGAGTTGATATTATTCTTAACAATAATTGTTCCACGGGGTAGTTGATAAGCATCTAACTCTCCGGGTTTCCACATATTCCAAGCTGTCTTGTCACAAACTCCTAAAGATTTCGCATTGCATCAGATAATTTCATTTATAAACCTATTGATGGGAATTTAACTAATCCCAGCCTAAGATATTTTTTGTTATTTTTCTATGTTTTTTTATAAAATTAATAAAATTTTGCAATACTAGATTTTTAATTCTAATCCTTGCTTAATTCAACAGTACTGACCAGTTCATTGGGAAATTGATGTTTAAAAAATCGGGCAAAACTAGCTGTAACCAGCGAGAAAACTAGCTGCAACCAATGCCATACTGGATAACAGGGGATGGTCTAAACAAGTTCTCTCTTCATCAAGTATAAAACATCATTCCTAAACACTGAACACAGCAATTTACTTGACACAAATGAAATTATTCACACAGCACATAGTTTAACCGTTGTACTAAGCTCAACAAAACTTACCCAAAACCTATTTGGAGCTTTGGAGCTAGCTTCGGTGTTTCACAGAAGACCGCCTATAGTAGTCTGTATCTTAATCTACGACTCAGGCCACGAAAATCCCAAGGAAGCTCAAGCTACTTATTCACATCACATAGTTTTTCCTCATTGAGCGCACCATTAAAGTCTTACTCAGCCAGTGGCCTCCCTTCAGCAAGGATTTAGTTTAGCTGTCCCCCAGCGTCTCATGGTCTGACTATTTTTGTTGACATTCCTAGCAGTTTTGCTGCTTCAGAGATAGTTAACAGGTCAAACATGAGCCTGGCATATCACGATCAATGTCTCGAGCAATGTCTAACTGTGGTTGACTTTGTCTAATTATTTTAAGACTGTTGATAGCCCCATCGTTGATACAATAAATGTACCTAACTTTGACATAACAGACTTAAGACTTATAGATTATAGATTATTTTGGAGGAGATTGAGAAACTTTTTTAATTTAAACTAGTAACTTTTCAATAAATATTTATTCATCTTCCTCTTTAAGACTTTGTTCTTCTGAGGCCTGAATTGCTAATAAAAGTTCTTCTTCCTGAACTTCAAAATCTTCTTCTGAAATCTCTCCCATATCAAGAGCAAGTTGAAGAGCTAATAGTTTTTTACTAAGATTTTCTTTACCATCTACTTCTGTATCAACTTGTTCTTGCATTTTTTTGCCTAACCAGGTTATCCCTTCCAACGGACCAGTAATAGGCAGAGTTAATAAACGTAAAAGCATAAGATAATGTCCTTAAAATCAGTTCTCTAAGTAATAAAAATTTCCCTACCAGTCACTAACTTTAGTAACTTAAACTAGTTTTAGCCACCTAAATTAAAGAATTAGTTATATAATTAATATATACAATCATATGAACTAATGCATCTATATTAACAAATATAGCTTAGAATTAGAGGGTTAACTTCTAAATAATTATTTAATCTTAACAATTTGTTATGGTAGAATGTTTATAGTCAGTTTTAAATGAAAATAAATTGTGAAGAAAAAAATCATCTAGTTTTGGGACAAAAGAGCACTATCTCATTTGAGTTGTCACCTAACTAAGTCAAAAAATAATTATTGATTATGAAATCTGGTTTTTACGTTTATGGTATATTCATGCCACCTGGTCCACAAAACTTAAGTTTCCAAGGATTAGATCAAGAAGCTGTAAATATTAAAATTGTTGATGGATTTGCAGTGCTTTACTCCATTGCAAAACAGGAACATTATCTGGCAAGTCGTCGTAATTTACTTACTCACGAGAAAGTGCTTGAGTTAGCAATGGAAGCGGGTTATCAAAATGTCTTGCCTATGCAATTTAGTTTAGTAGTTTCTGACTGGGAACAATTGTCTCAACAGTTGACTGACCCTTTTGAAGAGGCAATGAAAGAACTATTTGCGAAGTTAGAAAATAATCGAGAAGTAGGAATAAAGGCATATTGGGAGCCAGACGCAGAACTTCAAAAATTACTTTTAGAAAATGATGAACTAAAAGTTCAAAGAGATAGTTTGATTGGTCAAAATCTAACGATGGATGAGGTTATTGGGATTGGGCAAGCTATTGAGGAAAAAATGAATAGTCGTAAACAAGACATTATTCAAATGTTCCAAACAAATCTGAATCAAATGTCGATTGATGTAGTAGAAAATGACCTACAAACAGAAAAAATGATTTATAATGCAGCTTATCTTATACCTTGGGAAAGTGAACCAGAATTTGGTGAAAAAGTAGAAGCTATTGATAGTAAATTTGAGGGTATATTTACAATTCGTTACAATAATTTTACTGCACCTTTTAATTTTACTCGTATCGAACAAGAAGATTGATTTGGTGAGTCTGAAATCCGATAAAATTAATCGTTAAAGGACTGGAGTCTGCTCGTGGAATTTTGTGACTTTAACTACCAAGTACGGGTCAAATTCTGAATAGCTAGGGCCATAGCAAAAGACCTAAGACTAAATTATCATGTCATCGACGGACTAAAAGTGAAGTGATGGGTATAGTAAATATATTCAAAATTGTGGGAGCTTTTGTGGTTAAGCTTTATAGGGGCAATAATTATAAACACTGGGCAGTCTGGTATCTAAACCTAGTCATAACTTCTTTAGGAATGTGAGTTTTCTCTGGAAGTGATGAACAGATATTATCAGGAGTAACAAGGGAAATTAAAGTATATTTCTGTCAATGGAAAAAAATCTACTCTTTAAGTCTAAAATATAATAACTCCTAACTCTAAACTTCCCATATACATCTATTTAAAATGAAGCAGTCAAAATGTCATATTATGTCTATGCTTTTCTATATCTACCCGAATCATGTTTAGCATTGCCTAAAGGTATGGAAAGGGAAGTCGAACTAATTTCATATCAAAATATTGCTGCTGTAGCTGAAGCTAATGTACATATTACAGAAATACAGGAAACAGAAGAAAAATTACTACAAGCAGTATTAACTCACGATCGCGTAGTCAAAGAAATATTTCGGCAAACGTCTATATTACCACTAAGATTTGGTAATGCTTTTACTACGGTAGAAAATATTATCAATGACTTACAAAATAATCAGCAAAAATATCTGAGGGTTTTAAACAAACTGAAACAACAAGCAGAATACACTGTTACTTTTACTCCGGTTTCAATTCCTTCTACTCTTGAAATTAGTGAAGTTCGTGGCAAAGCTTATTTACTAGCCAAAAAACAACAGTTTCAAAAACAACAAGCTTTTCAAACCGAGCAAAATCAACAGTGGGGAAATATATGTCAGTTAATTCTCAAGAATTATCCTAAAGCAGTTTTTAAAGACAGCACAGAAGAGAAAACTAAGCAAGTACATTTGTTGGCCAATCGTGATTCAGAATTTATAAATAACCAAGAACTGCTAAGTTGGCAAACTGAGTGTTCCTATTGGCAAATTACTGTGAGTGAACAACTTCCTCCTTATCATTTTGTCTGACCTTTTAATTCTGAAAGTAATCAAAAGATAATCAGGACTCACACCAAAATAATATGATTTATAGGATATCAGGAGTTAGGCAAAATATGAAAATATACACTATCTTTGGGGGTTAATGGCCGTATACCCTGACTAGATATATTGGTTCTGGGTAAGTTCTGAGATGTTGATTTAGGCGATCGCGATATGAGAGTGAAACTAAATTTCTAGTTAAATTTAACTAGCCTCAGTTTATTTACCCTATTCCTGTACATAAATCCCCTATTTTTCCTAACTAATCTCTACTATATTAGTAATAGCTATCAGTAAAGTTAAATTTGTAAAAATTTGGGTATTAGCCAGACTCTTCTCTATATTGTATCCACCTATTTTTCAAGCCTTTAAAAATTGCTTCAATACCCATTCTCGGCCGAGAATTTTTCAGGACATCATCCAAATTGTCAAGATTTATCAAGAAATACCAAGGTTTTTTTTCATTGTGATAAACTACAAGTCAGAGAACTAGAATTTTAATCTTTTAGCAATTTAAATTTTTGTTTAAACTAAAGTTTTAATATTTTAGTAATTGAAGTTTTTGTTTAAGAGGCATTAAGTTATGAGTAATCCTAGTAATACTACAATAGATAGTGAACATTATCGTCAAATGTTAGTTCGTGATGGTCAACGTCGTTTTGATGAGTGGCACGGTGAATTTCTCAGGTATCAGAGGGAATTTACCCAATCACTTGAGAATGAACATGATCCCCAAGAGTTTGTTCACGATGGTAAACCCCCTTATCCAATTGCTAATGAACGTTATCGGCAAATGTTAGTTCGTGATGGTCAACGTCGTTTTAAAGAGTGGCACGATAAATTTCTCAGCTATCAGAAAAAATTTCTTCAGGGGTAACAACAGAATTGATAATCATGCCCCTTCCTATGGTAAATTTACCGAGAAATTGGGTTTAAATCCTCGCCCATAAGCGGGCGACTTTTTAGTTGACTTTTTTTTCACAGGCCATGTTATTATAACTTCTGGTTCAACAGTCATTCTATAAGAGCCAGATTTAAGTACCGTATATATTCAACATTGGGACAAAAACACCGATTAGCGAGGCCCTGTGGGTTGTATCCGTGTTTTCTGGGATGATAGTCTAGCTTACTGTCAGGAAAAGTACAAACTAGGAAAGAAAAAACTGACTCCGTAGGGGAGCGTCGGGATGAGTGCCAATCAATCTTGCGGTTTTACAGATAATCTGTTAGAATGTAAGTACCGAAGAGTAGGCAGCAGATGGTTGAAGAAGCATACAAATTTAGACTTTAACCATTACCCAACTCCTCAGCAGGAAAGTATGCTGAGGATAACTTTGGGTTGAATACATTTAGTCATCAACAAAGCCTTAGCTGCCAGAACTCAAGCTTGGTATGAACACCAAGAACGAGTGGGCAACAAACAAACCTCAGCTATGCTGATGTGAAGGAAATATCTAGAGGCCATAAACTATGAGTGGCACAGTGAATTTCTGTATATTCAGAAAAAATTTTTCTAGTAGCAAGGGCAAAATTGATACTCTGGCTTCTTTCCATGGTAAGTTTATCATGTTCGCGGATAATGAACATTTTCTTTCAAAATTAATTCGTAATATTCAAGGTGGTTTTAATGACTTTTAGGAGGGTTTCTGAGGTTTCAAAAAGGATTTATCGAGGATTAACAAAGTTGGATTGAGAAATTGAAGAGATCTGCATGAGTTTTTTTATAGAGATTATAATCTTCGTTCCTCAGAGTTTCAACAAGATTTTTTTAATTATCCAAATGAATTTGTGAATGAGATACTTTATTATTAGTAAGTTAGTATTTTTATATTCCAAATTAATCAGGTGGGGTGGAAATTTTTTTTCCTATAAGCAGTAATTTTTTACTAAAAAGCATTTATATTAACTTCAAATAGATGTTTTAAATTTTGAAGTTCAAAAAATCATCTAGTTTTGGTTTCGGCAAAAAAGGGTATTATCTCATTTGAGTTGTCACCTAATTAAATTAAGAATTAAAAAAATAAAAATTGATTATTGATTATGAAATCTGGTTTTTACGTTTATGGTATATTCAATAAACCCGATCCGCAAAACTTAAGTTTCCAAGGATTGGATCAACAAGGATTAGATAAAGAAGATGTAAATTTTAATTTTGTTGATGATGAATTTGCAGTGCTTTACTCCATAGCCAAGCAGGAACGCTACCTGGCAAGTCGTCGCAATTTACTTACCCATGAAAAAGTGCTTGAGTTAGCGATGGAAGCAGGTTATAAAAATGTATTACCTATGCAATTTGGTTTAGTAGTTTCTGACTGGGAAAAATTGTCTCAACAGTTGATCAACCCTTTTAGAGAAGAAATGAAAGAACTATTTGCTAAGTTAGAAAATAATCGAGAAGTAGGAGTAAAAGTATATTGGGAAACAGATGCAGAACTGCAAAAATTACTTGCAGAAAATGATGAACTCAAAAGTCAAAGAGATAGTTTAATTGGTCAAAATTTAAGTATGGAGCAGGTGATTGAGATTGGGCAAGTTATTGAGCAAGAAATGAATAGCCGTAAACAAGATATTATTGAAATTTTTCAAACAAATCTCAATCAAATGGCGATTGATGTAGTAGAAAATGACCTACAAACAGAAAAAATGATTTATAATGCGGCTTATCTTATACCTTGGGAAAGTGAACCAGAATTTGGTAAAAAAGTAGAAGCTATTGATAGTAAATTTGAGGGAAGATTTACGATTCGCTATAATAGTTTTACTGCTCCTTTTAATTTCGCTCGCATCAAACAAAAAGATTGATTTGGCGAATCGGAAATTCTATCAAATCAACTCTTGAAGGGCTGGAGCCTGCTTGTGGAATTTTGTGACTTTGAGCATAATAAACTGGTCACACTGCTTCATGAAACCTATACAAACCTAGACAGGCTTGCTGTTCAATTCCTGCTTCAACCAAGGGAGACGGCACCTTCAAGTCTACAGGCGTTCACCGATAAGCTATCGGCATTTTTTGTCCAATTTTCGAGATTGATTGACCCATTCAAGTCCCTGTCCATAACTTGCCCACAATTTTGACAATGATAAACCCTTTCACATAGGGGCATTTCTTGTATATTTGGGCAGACTCAACAAGTTTTTGAACTGGGGAACCACTTATAGCGAAGCCTATAGCAGAAGAACTGAGACCAAATATAATGCCATCAACATATCAGAAGTGATGGGCAGGGCAAACTTTTTACTGATTAAGGGAGACTGAAGCTGAGAAGTTGGGTAGAATCTAAATTTGTATGCTTTTTCAACCATCTACTGCCTACTTTTCAGTATCCAAATCCTAACAGATTATTTGTAAAACCGCAAGATTAATTGACATTCATCCCGACCTTCCCCTACGGGGGGGTGCTGGTCTTCTGGCAACATTTAGATAAGAATCAAATAAGGTCTAGAATTTTTTTGCAAGAACTGAGATGATATGGAGTTTTGGCAATTTGACTTCTGTATATTAACGTGGGCTGATATGTTTGCACAATACAAAGTACTACCAATGTAATATATGTGAAAGTAGGGGTGATAACAGCATAAATTTGTACGACATTTTAAAGATAATAGTAATATGCAAATATGTGAGCGCTCATGGCTATAAATAATAAAATCTTCATTCCCAAGTCTAAAATATAACGACTATTAACTCTCAACTCCCCATCTATTTAATACTAAGTATTTAAAATGTGATATTACGTCTAAGCTTTTCTATATTTACCTAAATAAGTTATGGAAAAGTAAGTCTGACAAACTTCAGACAAAAATATTGTTGCTAATATTGTTTGATTGCTCTTTGCATAGACCGTTTATCATCTCTGCGCTTAATAGTTTCACGCTTATCATAAAGTTTTTTACCTTGTGCCAAAGCAATATCAACTTTTACCCAACCACGCTTAAAATACATCCTTAATGGTACTAAAGTTAATCCCTGTTGTTCTACTTTTCCAATTAATTTTCGAATTTCTTGTTTATGTAATAATAATCTTCTACTACGTCGGGGTTCGTGATTGAAAAAATCTCCTGCTTTTTGATATGGGGAAATATGAACGTTAAGTAACCATGCTTCATTATTGCGAATTAAGGCATAACCATCCCGTAAGTTGACTTTTCCCTCCCGAATTGACTTGACTTCTGTTCCTTGTAATGAGACCCCGGCTTCATAAGTCTCTATTATATGATAGTTAAACCTCGCTTGGCGATTATCACTAATTATTTTTCTTCCTTCGCTATTTTTTTGACTCATAATATATTTTTGATCACTTTTAATAAGCCCTCTATTATACTATAAAGTTGTTGGCTATGACAATAAATTTATGTAAGTATTCAGCCATCAGCTAGGAGTTATTTATTTATTATATTTAAAAAAACGACTAAATTATAGACATAACGGTCTCAAATGGATTAGAGATTCTATTTTTGACATCTTCCCCGACCTAAATGCAACGGGGGTTCCTACCGAGCCGTAGCTCCTAGGCGGGTTGACGTTTCACGGGCTGCCGCTAATTTGGCAGTAGTGTTACACTTGCCGACCCGTCGGTTTTTTGTCTCGAGTTGCCCACCCGCAACTAATATATTTCCTGTGAACTGAAAACTATTATAACATGAACTGTTAAAAAAATACAGCATTTTTCATGTCGGTCGACCACAGTAGGGACGCCCTTATGCAACGTCCCTACAAGGTTTTGGTTATGGCGATGTAGTTCATCAATTTAAAAAGCGCTGTAAACTAAAAAGTCGCCCGCTTATGGGTGAGGCTTTATAGTCATTTTAATAAAGAATTGAGATAAGTTTTTCTTGCTATAACTCGCGTTTGGTGCAGAAAAAGTTTTCTATTATTATTTGAAATGACTATATCTTTTATTGAGGTGCACTTTGGGAATAATTCTTTTTTCAAAGTAGTGTGATTTTGAAATAATGTTACTAATAATTATAGTACTTACCCCTGCTCGTAAGGTAAATACTATAGAAAGGGGAAGTACTATAAAAATTATTAAGAAAAAGATTATTAGAAGTTATTACGTTCAAAAGCTGAATGGGAGCATATTCTACAGTCAAAGCTGAAAACAGAATGCTGAGAATTAATGAGTCTTTACTTTTAAAATTACCCTGGTAATTTTAAGAGCGATCGCTCCAAGATTATCATATCAGAACTAATCACTGAAGTCCGAGCCACCATTCTACCTTGAGAGTTGATTAGTGTTAATCTATTAAAGTCTAAATCTTGCACTTCCTCAAACATTTGATTAACTAATTTGTATTGTTCTTCTTGATTCATGTTATACCAATCATTATTGACTTCAGCAATTAATAACTTACGGAAAAAATTAAATTTTAAAGACTTAATAATTCCACCACCATATTGATTAGCTAAATCATCAATCTGATTTTGAATTGATACTAAAAAAATTTGCTCTGGTGTTAACTTTGGAGGTGGTGGTATAATGGGATCTATAGAATTAAGAGCTTCGGGTAATGTTGACTCAGAAACTTCTGGATATTTTGAATCTATTGTAGAAGGTAAAGACTCTTCCTGGGCAATTGCCTCTGTTAATTCAGATTCTGCAACGACGGGAATATCTTGACTAGGAGGAGAAGAAACAAAAATAACTAGGAGAATTACCGCAAAAATACCGACGATCGCCCCAGTCAAAAACTTATCAGAAAATCTTTGAGTGAGGGACTTTGGTAATAAGGAACGAACTAACCCCAAAACTTGCTGCCAAAATCCTAGTTTGGCCGCAACTGATTCATTCTCAGAAATGGGTTGTTCTTGAGGTTGGGTTTCGGATGTGATAGGAGGAGTTTCTGTTGTTTCCTGGGAAATTGGTTCTGTTTGAGGTTGTTCTGAATTTGGTTGCTTTGATTGGTCTTCTGACATTTTTTTTACAAATCGACGAGTAATGAATTGGAGCAAGTTTTAATAGTTTTCAGAGATATTAGACATCTCCATAAAAGAGGTAATAAGGAATAGGCAATAGGGGAGAAATCGATTATTTCTGTACAATAACTGATTTGATTTTTTAGATTTTTACGATTTTGTAATTTAGTGGATTATTTTTACTATACTAAACTATGTTTATATTGGTAATAAATCAATAAGTATTCCTCTCAGTCAATACTTATTTAAAATGGGTGATAGTCAACTCTAATTGAGAATTTATAATTCCGAATTGAGAAGGTTTTTGCTGGATAGTAGCCGATTACAATAAGTCGTTTAAATGCAAAAAAGCTTATTATTTTTAATGTCAAATACTACAGTTCTCCACCCACAAGATTTTGCTATTCAACCCTCATTTGGAGGCATTTCTTTGTTGGTAAATCCGTTAATTATAGTTTGTATAGCTAAGGCAATTAAACCTAGAGTAACCACGGCACATATACAGGCGACAAAAGCAATAACTCCTACTACTAAAGTACGAACAGCACCGGAAATATTCACCACCAAAAAATTATCTGAGATAATAGGTTTACTAGCAAATGTCTTAGCAACTGATTTCATTAATAAATAGGTAAGTGTTGCTAATCCACCAGACATTACGGCACTTGTTAAACATTGTAAAGGGTTGACTTTAGGAGTAGATGTTTTGTTAGATTTAGGAGTATGATTTGTCATTTCAGTTATCAGTTACCAGTTATCAGATTAAGTTGTCGGTGCCTCTTGTAATAGCAATCACTATCTAAATAGTAAAAAATTGAGGCTGCTTTGAGGCCGGGGGTAGGAGGCACTTATGCTGAAGTCACAGAAGTTGGAGCTATTTTTTAAAAGTCCAGTGATTTTACAAATGATTAAGGATTGCTAAACATAGAATTAAATTAATATAGTATATGTTGAGCATTTTATCTATACTTTACACTAAATCCATCAGGTATGAGAGGTTATTTTTCAGGTTACAGCCCCTGCTAAATAAGGCATTTAGGGATTGGAAAATCCTGCTTTTATACCCGAATTTATTTTCAATATTCAATCCTTCCACATTCGAGTATCCCCCAACTATATAATAAGTGTTCAACCGAATTTAATATACATAGATATACTTGAAATTTAGATTTTTATTTTTGAATAGTTAAATTATAAATAAAGATTGATAATATTGATTACGAATCCGATTTTGCTGTCAATTTTGTGACAAAGTTTTGATGTTCTGAAGAATTTAATCCCTCCTGTAAAATTCTAATTGTAGGAGTTAACTGCTGTTAACTCCTGTATATTTCTTGCTATAAGCATTCAGCTAGAAGGAGGAATTAGCCTCCAAGAATAATTAAAAGTCCGACACCGAAAAAATGCACAAAAACTTACCTACTAGATATGACCATAATCTAGGAAAATATTCACTACAAGTAATACCTTTTTCATTAGTTTTTCTGGAGAATACTATTTTTCAAGGCACTTTTTTTGAGATTTTGACTTATAGTAATATCTTCCTTGCCCAGTCAATAAATAACTTTGGCTGTTGCGCCCAAAAATCAGAACCCTAATAAACAAAACAACTAGTTTCACACAACTAAGTCCTGATTAATTGTCTCTTACAGCATTTTTTATGTCGGTCGACCACAGTAGGGACGCCCTTATGCAACCTCCCTACAAGGTTTTGGTTATGGCGATGTAGTTCATCAATTTGAAAAGCGCTGTATTTGAAACATCGGCACATTCCTGAATTATCCTAATCATTCATCACTTTGCAACGCCATAATTTGAGCTTCATGGTCTCATTCGGAAGTGGTCGGAAGGTAACAATGACTATATGCACTACCAGTAAGTTCTATTGTATCTGAATATTCTGTGATAACTTCTTGCCAGAGAGTAATGACATCCTCCCGACGTTGCTCTCATGAGACAGGGCGGTATCCCCTAACATCACTGTAGGGATTTTTCGGTTTCTTAGCACTCACC
Source organism: Trichodesmium sp. MAG_R02 (assembly GCA_023356605.1). GTDB lineage: Bacteria > Cyanobacteriota > Cyanobacteriia > Cyanobacteriales > Microcoleaceae > Trichodesmium. The sequence goes on from JAKQYE010000100.1 coordinate 16,906, forward strand.
TTTGGAAATTTTCTCACTCCAGGTCTTACAGTCGTGACCTATACTGAAGCTGCTCCTCCCAAAGCCAAAATGTTTATACTTGCATTTATATCCCGATCATCGTCACTATCACATATTGGACAATATTTAGAGGTAATTTTTCTACTACATGACCACGATTAGAACAAAGTTTTGAACACCGAAAGTATCTATCAATCTTGATTAATTCACATCCATACCATTCAGCCTTATAATCTAATTGCCTGACTAAATCGAAGGTTGGTGAAAATGTCATCAGGGGACAAATAAGACTTGGGGATTATTGAACATTTCGGGAACTACCTGGTACAACACCATTTGTTAAATTTATTTGTTCTTTATACTACGGATAAATTTAAAATCAAAATACATTTTAAGTTAGCTTCCTATAGCTTTAATCTAATACTCATTTCAAATGGATATTAGTAAGCGAGAATTTAGAATTGAGAATTTAGAAGGGTTTTTTCTGCATAGTGACATACAATCAATTTGTCGTTCAAATGCGCGAAAGCTTAGTTATTTATCAACTAACTAGCTAGACAAAATCAAAGGTATTCATAGATTAAGTATATCAAATTTTCTCTGACAATTCTTACTCCTGATTCCTTAAAAACTCAAGTTTAAATCTACAATTATTAGTTGAGCATCAAAAGAATAGAAAATTACTTTGTAAATATTCTCAGCATTCACTGTTAGTTTAACATTAGGAGTAATGATTGAATCCGAGTAAATTAGGTTTGAGGTGGGCATTTCGTCTCTAGCCAAGAGTTCTTCACGTTGATTATAGGCTGACAAGATAGTTCGGCGGGAACTCCTGATAAATCCACTGACGAAGTTTGCTGGACGTGTAAAGTTGATTTCTATTAGGCCACTTCTTGGTGCTCCCATTAAGACTTTAATACCTTGAGGAACTGCAAAAGCTGGGTTGGATGGTTCGATGATCATCGCATTAAAGAAAGTTACGCCCCAATTTTGAAATTGATGCTCTATTACTTCAAAGGATTTTAAAGTTTCTAGGCCAAGATGAATACAGCTAGGCATACTTAAGAGTTTTGATAATTCTGACTCAGTCTGGCTACATTCAGGAGTGCTTAGAGATTTCTCTTCATTTTTGAATGCGAAGTTATTGGTTGGAGGATTCATGTTTTGGGTTGTATCAATCTTAAAATTATGTAGTATTGGACTTCCTTTATTAAATTACTAATTGAGGGGTTTAACTCCTTCTACGGTAATTATAGCTTAACTGCACTAGGTTTACTTTAATTAGGGGATAACCTAAAACCCTCTAATTAAGTAACTAAACTGTAATCACCAGATTTGGTATGATATTTATCTCAACTCTAACCAAAACAATGTTTTGTTTTTATTGCTCAGGACTTACCCACGGAGATGAAAATATACACCATCTCTAGGGGTTAGTGGCCGTTAACTTCTACTAGATATAGTGGTTATGCGTAAGTCTCGAATATTTTGGTTTATGGTTTTTGATGATTATGAATCTTGAGTCGATCAAGGTCATAAATAAAAAAATTTTCAAAAAAAATATTACAGTGGCTTTCTATGGGTAGACCCTCAAGGAAAATACAGAGATTTTAGCTGAAAGGTACTTATGGTGAGGACAAAAGCCATAAGTTTAGTTTTGTAGTTATAAAGTGAAAACCAGTATAAATACTTATAGTGTTTCATAAATTAAAACAGTTGACACTGATGTCATCGTATAATTACGGTTGGACGTACAAAATCAAAAAAACTCTCAAACTAATTCTATAAGACCCGATGAGGAAAAATTTCTACTGTAAACTACATAGTTGAAGAGAATAATTATTAGTAATAAAATGCCCCAATACCCCAGTTAAGGCCAGAGGTTGACAAACCTAGTTAGGTCTCTAACTGTGGCTTTTATGTTTAGGAGATGATTTCGGGACTTGAAAAGAAATTGTATAAACTTAACCAAACTTTCCCCAAATTTCCCGACTTATACAGTATCAATATATATAGTTGATTTATGGTAATTATTGGATAGATTTATACTACAATCAGTGTTTTTGGGTAAGTCTTGATTTCCTAGAGTAAAATAAGTATTCATAGAAAATTACAGCCCTTGATGGGGACGGTGGGGTACGGTTAAAGATTGATATCTTACTAGAGTGATTACATTTTATACCTCACGTGCCTCCAAAACTGTAATTACAGATACCCTAAATCTGGAGAATTTATATCATCAAAATTATAGTCGTTTCGTTGGGAGAATTGAGACAAGTGTTTCTTGCTATGAAAGTATTTCAAGCCAAAAAAATGTCTTATTCTTATTTAAAATGACTATACAAGGAATAAAATTAGGTAATTAATTTTGTCTCGGTATTTATTACTGGAGTTTAGACTAGTTTAAGCTTGCCTGACACTTATCGAGTCAGAATGGGGATATAGGCCAAAATCACTGAAGCCCTTTCTAAATTAGCATTGCAATAACTTTTAAGTTGATTTTCCAAAGCCTTTGCAATTGACTAAATTTAAGTGATCGCAAGACTGGGGAAAGAGTTTGAATAAGACAGCCCTAACTCAAACTCACCAAAAAAGACAAATAACATTGATAACTTATCCCATGCCCAAAATTGATATTACTCTTGGGTTCTAAGTTTGGGGTTAACATCTTTCTGAGTAGATTATTTAAAAATTCCAAAATTTAGTTTAAACTTCAGTTATTAAAATATTAAATGGTAAATTAAGTTAGTAATATCCCTTTAGTTATGCTTATATTAAGCAGATCATAAGTGGTAGCTTCAAGCTAATGGAGTTTGATAATTAACATTTTCCCTAGCTTCTAACTTAAGTGGTCGGTATTGATAACTGATAACTAAAATTCAGCCGCGTGTACTAGTGATTCATAACTGATATAGGAAAAATATTATGGCATCAGAACAAGAAGAACGGATTAAAGAATTGTTTATAATGGAAGCGGAAGAACATTTAGTAACTTTAGAAAATGGGTTGGTAGATTTGAAGTCTACCATATCAGATACTGAAACTATTAATGATATGTTTAGAGCAGCTCACTCTGTAAAAGGTGGAGCTGCTATGTTGGGAATGCACAGTGTCAAAAAGATCGCTCATCGTTTAGAAGATTGTTTCAAAATAATTCGAGAAAATTCTATCAATTTTGACCAAAAAATAGAATCTCAATTTTTAAAAGGATATGATACTCTTAAGGATTTAGTAGAACGACTTCGAGGTCCTTATGGTTTGAGGGAAGAAGAGGGAGAAAAGATAGTGCAAAATGCTTTGCCTGTCTTTGCTGAGTTAGAAACTAATTTGAAGACTTTAGTTAGTGGGGGAACTATATCTAATACTGTTCCTACTAGAAATGGGAAAGCAACAACTGATTTTGCTCAACAGGTGAAAGATAAATTAAAAGAAATGCTGGAGTTATTTAAACAGGGTGATTCTCCGGGTTCAAAAAAACAATTAATAGAGCTTTGTAATGATTTGTTGAAGTTGGATAAAAATACGGAAGTTTGGCAGATTTTAGTTGTTTATTCTCAAGAAGCTCTGGCTAATTCTAGGTTATCTTATGAAGTTTTAGCACCTATAATTATTAAAGAACTTAATCAAGCAGGTGAGTTAATTCAAGCAGGAAATGCGGGGGAAATAGTACCAAGTAAAGATTTAAAAGAGGTCGCAGCGTCTCCCAAGGCAATAACTTCTGAACAGAAAAGAGCAACTTTACCGACAGATCCGAAAGAAGTGGTAAGACTAATTATTAATAATTTTGATTCTCGGCAAAAGGAAGCGATCGCTAAATTATTAGTTAAGCATGTCAAGTCGTCTAGAAAAAGTTAGGAAAGAAATGGTTAAGGATAATAATTTCCAGGGTTTCTTGCTAAAACTATCCTGATATGGTAATCCTATCTAAAGAGTTATAAAAATTGGCTTTTTTAATGCAGGAGGCAGAAGGTATTTATGATTAAGTTATAACCTAATAGTTACTAAATCTATAGAAAAATATTCTTTAACTTATTTTAATTAAGTGTCACCTCAACGGGGTGAACTACAATACTCTCTATCCCATTGCTAAAAGCGTTTGGGACTGCTTTTCGTAATGCTTATTTTAAATTAGTATTATCTTACTTGCCCTATCCCCCTGAAAAAAACTGTAGTTTATAAATATCTTTCTTGACACCAAAACTCACAAAAGAGAGAAATTATGGGCAGGCACTTTTTATGGATATTTCCCAACAGTAAATTTATCAGGAGTTACGCAAATTCACTTAAAGCGTTTGGGACTGCTTTTCGTAAT
>JAKQYE010000101.1:0-19225 GCA_023356605.1 Trichodesmium sp. MAG_R02
AAAAGGCAAGAAGAATGGTTAATAAGATGTATTCGTTTAGCTCCAAATGCTCCTGAACAAAATCCCATTGAAGATGTTTGGCTACAAGGAAAAGAAATGGTAAGAAGATCTTGGAATCTTTTAAATTATATGTTTTTACCTTCAAGATTTTGGTTATTTTTTGGTTCAATAATAGTTTAGTTGCACCGACATTTACTTTTAATTATGAGAGTTTACAATATTTTTTACCTCGTTTAATCATCGTCGATTTTTTTGTCTAAAAACAAAATATACATCAAGCTTGTGATATTTTTTCAACCAGTGAGATAGAAAAATACTATGGAACTCTCTATCTGCTGTTCAGTGTGATTTTCTGGCCTTTTAATAATCTTATAACTGGACGAATTACTGCTTTTTGTTCGGTTAAATTACTAGCTCCTTTATGAGTCAAAATTTTCCAATATAATGGTATTGCCCTCTTTTTCCAAGCTAAACTAATGATTAATATATTAGTATTTTGCCACTGAGTTATATCTAAAATTAATACTAATTCTGAGGAAATACTAAATAAATTTTCTCTGATTTTTTTTTACTAAAGGAAACCAAAATACAGGTAGGCTAAACTCTTTTAAAGTTAAAAACCTTTGTATATGTTTTCCCTTACTTTCTAATTTTATTGGCAGGAGAAAATAATTACTTAATCTTGACATCTGTACAGTTTTATGTACTGAGACTCACGTATAATAATATTTGTAATGTTATTACTTGAGATGGACTCAATTTTTGCTTAATATGGCCTTGATAAAAGCCTAATATATTCACTTTTATTGATTTTTTAATGAATAAATAATCAACTCAGATGGTGGATAAGAGTGAATTGGCGATCGCTACCTCCCAAACTCAAAATCCCATTCCTTTTTTAGTTGAATTATTATTCAACTTATTGTCTCAAATAATTACTATATCTACTATTAAGCTTACTTGTCACCCCGTGAGCAAGAAATCAATGATGTTCATTGGTTCAGAAAACTAATCTGGTTAAATTGAGAATTTTTTTGATTATAATTGTTAGAAATAAAAGATTATTTCTGTCACATAACACATAGAGATTTTAGGTAGGATTAGATTACGGATTAGATAAAGTGGAATTTTTTTGAACTACTTATTTTAATAATTTTAGGCTAAATTGATATTTCTGGAATATCCTCCAGATTCAATATTAAACTAGGGTCAATATCGACAGATTGAACATATTTATCTTGGTGTTTAACTGCTGAAAAACGTTGACAGCGAGTAGCAAATTGACAAGTATGACAAGGATCAATAATTTTCACCTGAGGAAATTCTGCCGACTCTTGCTGATAATGTTTTAACCATTTAGTTAGATTATCTAATATATCTTGTAAATCCTGCTCAGTTTTCTGGTGTAGTTGTTGATTATAAGAAAACTTCAATTTATAGGGTAATTGTTGATTTTTGGGTTGGATAAACCAATAGGTCATTGAAACTGCTTCTGGAAAATAGTTGCTAGTTTGAACTAAAGTATAAAGATAAAGACGTGTCTGCCAGTCTTGAGCTATTTTGTTTTTATTTTGAGGGTAGCTATAGGTTTTCCAATCAAAAATTTGTGCTTGTTGAAAATTAGCGATTAATAAGTCATAAATAACTGTCAGAATATAACCATTAAAATTAATGCTACGATTATGTTCAGCTTGACGTAATATTAAATCATCTTGAGTTTCATAATTTAATATTTCTGGTGCTGCCTGGAAAAAATTTTCAAAACTATGCTGCATTTCTTGATTTTCTAGCATCAAAGATTCTATTGGTAATCCGAGTTCTCTTTGTTGCATTAATAAGTGAAACTGACTACCCCAATTTAGTCTTTCTTGTTCTATAGGTGTTGTTGGTACACTCAAACTATCTAGGTAGAGATGTTGAAATTTGCGAGGACAAGTTGTAAGTAAATTTAGGTGTTTTTGAGAGAGTCTATATTTTGTCATTTTTAGGGAATAGGGAATAGGAAATATCGGCAATATGATAGGGAACAAGCAAAAAATATTTACCTGGTTTAGTTGTATAGTTGTTTCATTTTAGATTGAGACCAGTGTTTTTTGCTATAAAAGTATTTTAGGTAAAAAAAAATTCATTCTTATTTGAAATGACTATAGCACATGAATCTGGGATATGTTCTATGCTCCAATTACTAACAATTGAAGTTTGCTCTTTAAGCCTTTTTAAGGAGTAGAAGACTCATCCCTAACCCCGACGGTTCCCAGAAGAGGAATAGGGGAGTGGGTAGACACGTTACATACAAAGTCCGTATAGAATAGTTCGTAGGAAGGTTGAATTATAGAGGAGATAGTCGGATATATTTGTCCCTTGACTTGTATACAATTATTTTACCCAAAATACTAACATATGTCAGAGTTTTGGACTTAAAACTAGGGACTTTTTTTTACTAAAAAAAGGTCTTAGTAAACATGAATTAATGCTTTGAGATTTAATCAGCAAGTTCTATGGATACTTTGGATACATAATTTTATAATCCTAGATACTCCCTTTCTGCTTTCCACTTTGTTGGTGACTCCTTCTTGGTTCTCCCACATTATTTTTCTTACCAAATTTAGAATCTTGAAAAGAACTGCCTACACCCTGAATAATACCTCTTCCAATTAAACCTATACCACGTCCAATCACTTGAGTTAATAAATACACAATTCCACTGCCAACAAAAGAAACAGTTGCTCTAATACCAGGAGCTATTGCATCGCGAGCTTCTAAAAGTAATGTCACTGTCAATGGAATTCCTGATAGTTGTCCTAATTCATATCTACGGGGTGAATAAATAGATATTCTTTTGATACCACGTTCATTTAATACAAATAAGAAAAAGTTACTTTCAAAAATCGCTTTTGGTTCCCGTACATATTGTTCTATGCGATATTTCCAAGATAAGCGATTACGGAATTTTTCAATATCTCGTGTTGATAATAATTGTTGATCATAAAAATATTCTTTAATTTCTTCTACATGGGCAAAATTATTTAATAAAGGTTGAATAACACCGTTAGCAACTGAAATTAATAAATTTTGTAGTAAAGCTTCAGAGCGTTTCATAGCTTCAGGAGTACCCACAGCAAAAGACACATTATCAACTACCAAAGGAACTTCAAATAATAAGTAAGCTATTAGTTCTTCAACTAAAGGAATTTTATCAAGAATAAACTTATGTACATTATCTGCTTCATTTAATAATACTGGCATCACTTCGACTCTAATTTTTTCTGAAAGATAATTGACAATTCCTATAGGATTAGTGACTTCTAGTTGATAGTATTCATCCAAAAAAACTTGGCTCGTTAATTCCCACAAATTATGCACAATTTCATCTCTCTGTTTTGGTATTTCTTCTTTAAGGATAGAAGTACTACGTAGTTCATCAAGAATATCTTCAAATTTACATAAAGCTATATAAATTAGTTCTTGTTTCTTATAACCTCGCAATATATCAATTTCCATTGGCAACCCACTGAAATTGATTAAATTAGAATGTAATTTAGCTATTATTGCTTCAAATAATCCTGTTTGTATATTGATTTTATCAATGTCAGTTTGAGAAATAACTTCTGCATTTGTATTGAGCACGGTTTCCCGATAGTTATCAACTGGATTAATAATTTTATTGGTTTGTAAATATGTAATATTTTGTGGTTTTGAAGAAAAAAAATTATCTCTATTTGCATCGGTTTGTTGCTGTTGCTTATGAGTATTAAAATACTGATCTGACAAGTGACTTAGTATCCATCTAGCGGTTAGTAATTCTCGACGTTGCCCAGAAGTTATTGCTACGTTAATTAGAGATGTTAAATTATTTCTATCTATTTTTTTTACTCTTTCATTGATTTGAGATGTTACTTCTAATAGAGAAGAATCTATTTGTTTTATTCCCGACTTACAGACATTATCAAAAAGAGTATTTAAAAAAAATTTTATGGGGACTTTTAAACTTGAATTTACTGGTTTTTCAGAGTTGTCTTGTATGGTTTTAACCTGAGGAATGTTTTTCCAATCAGATTTACCATTTGCTATTTTTCTAATAATAGTTACTAATTCAAAAATACTGATTCCTTTTGGGCAATAACCATTTACACCTAATTTTCTTGCCAGTCTCAATAATAGGCTATCTTGTATATATGTTAATAATAATATTGGTAACTCAGGGTAGGAAATTTTAAGTTGTTGACAAAAGTCAATTCCAGAAATAGTAATTTCCTCTGTAGTTTGGGAAAGCATATTATTGGTTTCTATGTCTAAAATTACCAAAAATTTTTTTTCTTGTCTATTCAAATTTTGAATAATTTTTAATGCCTCTGACCCTACTTCTGTCTCAGCTACTATTTCTATGTCTGAAAACTGCTCACAGGAAAACCTTAACCCCATCCGAAAAATAGGGTCATTATCAATATGCAGCAATTTTAATGCTGATTCATTATTCATAAATTTGTTCTTGCTTGAGATATTTAAGAATATAATAACCAGTAAAAATTAGACTGAGAATTTCTTCAATATCTTCATTTAATCTTCAATCTTAATATTTAGTCAATTATTCTTGAAGTAGATAGGCATCTGAACTACTGGGAGCTGGAGCTGGAGCTGGGGCTGGAGCTGGGGCTGGAGCTGGGGCTGGAGAATAAGACCTTTGTGGAGCTGGCGAATAATATTGAGGACTGGGGGCAGGGGAATAATATTGAGGACTGGGGGCAGGGGAATAATACCTCTGTGGAGCTGGTGAATAATATTGGGGACTTGGAGCTGGGGAATAATATCGTTGCTCTTGCGCACGTTGGTATTGTTCCTGTCTCCGAGCTTTCTCAGCTTGTTGTGCTGCCCATATCGCATCTCGTTCAGACTGCCAACGAGATATAGCATTTTGAGCTTCATAATACAAAGTGCGTCCATAGCCAATTTGATAAGCTGTGTTAATAGCAGCGGTGAGACTACCTTGCTGGGCTAGGCTATAGGCTTGATTAAGAATTGGCTGATCTTGGGCAATTTCTAGCTCTGTAGCCCATTTATAGATTTCATCCTGAGCTTCGTTATATAAAGCACGACCCTGTTCTATCTGATATGCAACATCAATAGCTTGGCCAAGGTTGCCTTCTTTTGCTAAAACTCTAGCTTCCGCTAATAATGGTGAATCTTCTATAATTTGTACTCGTTTATTCCACTCAGCTATTAGAGTTTGAGCTTCTATTCTCAGTGGACGCTCCAGGGCCACATAACTAGCTTGTTGAATCGCTAAATTATAGTTATCAACAGTCTCTTGTTTAGCTAATTGTTTAGCTAAAGTTACATAAGGTCGGTCTTCTATCTTGAGAATATCTTTGCGCCACCCAGCAATCAAGGTTTGAGCTTGGATTCGCCCTGGTTTTTTTAGGCCAACCATTTGAGCTTGGTCTATGGCTAATTGTAATGCTGGTGGTTGACCAATACTAGCGATCGCCCTAGCTAGCTCAATACGAGTTAAGTCGTCTAACTGTTGTTCGAGTTGCTTAACTTGAGTTTGGGCTTGTTTATAGTATGGGCTATCTGAAGTAATCTGAGTTGCTGCAGCTTTTCCTTCATTCAAGGCTAGGATATTGATAATTTGAGACCCTCCCTCAGATTTTTTCCAAGTTGGTATTTTAGCATGGCCTAGTAATATTAAGTCTTCAGCTTCTTTTTTCAATTTATGCCCTGAAGGAATATATTCAACCGCTGTTATTGCCCCTTTTATATCTTTTACTTCTATATATTCAGTGGCAATTTCGATTAAGGTACGAACCCACTTTTGAATATCTTTATCAGCTTCTACTCTAATGTAGAGACTAGGTTCTATTCTGTTGGCTAAAGCGATCGCTTCTCCATACTCGTCTACTGTTTCTCTGTATATCAAATAACGAGCATCTTTAAGGATTTGCCAAGCCTTTTTTTCCAATACAATACGCTCTAATAATTCTCTGTATCTAGTAGTTTGCCAGTAAACATTATCTAACTTTGACATGGTCAGGGAGTAATCAGAAGCTTTATTCCAATTCATAGCCTTTATAGCTTCTGTAGCTTTGTCATAGAAAGATTGACCTTCTGACCATTGTTTTTTCCAATCTCCTACTGCTTCTTCTACCCTGGGGTAAGCTGGACTATCTTCCGGAATTTTCCCTACTGCATCCAGAGCTCCCTGTAAATTCCCCTCTCTAATCTTTTGATAAGCAACGGAGATAATTAACTTTGTCCATTCTCCTGTCATTTGTTCACCTAGCTGATAGAGGGGGTGTTCTTCTGGCCAACTTCCTACTAAATTTAAGGCTTTTTCTAACTCTTCTAGGTTTCGTGACTCGGCAGCTTTGTTAGCGCAGTAAAGTCGTTTTCCATCTGCTGATAATGGATAAATCATTTCGCAGTTTGGTTGGGAAGGGTTAACCAGTAACCACATAAGTGCTGCACCACCTGTAATTCCAAAGCTAGCTGCAATACTCCACCATATTAGTTGCCATCCCCAATAATTTTTTTGGCCCTTTTTGGGTTGAGATTCTGTTGATTTTTGGGAATTTTCTTTTGTTTCAACTTCTGGGTTATCGTTTTGTTCTTCCTCTAAAGGTTGTGAACTAGTATTTACTGCTTCTGTTTTTACTAGGGAATTACTGTTGTGGTCGTTTGCTCCATTTTCCGTGGAGCTATCAGAACTTACCTCCAGGTTTTTTAGTTGTGAATTTTCTAATGACATAACGAAATTTATTCTGCAAATGGTAATAATTTTAAGCAGGTGAGGGTAATTTGCGGAAATAAATTTTTTGGCTTTTTCCATCACCTAGAGTGCCTTATAATACCTCCATAGGAAAATTTTAACTTGGGTTCTTCCTCAAGCATGACTAGGGAGGTAATTGAGGTTAAAGGTTTGCTAGTTCAAGTTAAGACTATTTACTATAGCAAGTTTATCAGTTTGTTAAAAAGTCATTTTTTTCACTATTAGAATCTTAAAATAATTTGGTTAAATGTTTTGTGGCTAAAAATATCCTATTTTTTTCCCTACTATTTGGTAGATTTTTATTATGAATTATGCTTAATTGTATAACTGACTATAATTTATATATTATGCTGTTATACTGTCAGGTGAAAAAAATATTGAGCTTTAATTTTCTACCCTTATTGTCCCTAATCTTGACAGAACTGACCTAAAATTTCTTAATGAATAGTCAGTAATTTTGATTCAGTGTTTGTGTTTCAATCTTCTCTTTCCAATCTAAGAATAATTGTACATAAACATCCATAACTTATCCTGTATCTAAGTAGTTTATATCAGAGTGGGGTTGACTACAATCCCATGCTTTTATAATATAGCAATCCTGCTTAGTGATCGGGCGCAAAAATCCTATTGCTTTTTAGGGAACAGGAAACAGGGGACAGACAATAGGTAAAAGTTTCAAAAATTTTATTTACTTTTTGAAGTGTCGCAACCTATTTAGGGCTTGCTATAAAAGGAAATTTATAATTATCTAAAGGTAGGATGACAATTACGATCGCTGTGAATACTGAACATATCCATAACTTAGATTTATCACCATTTGAAAGTGTAATTTCTCCAATACTTAGTGAGGGGGTGATCGCCTCTTCCGAACAGCAACTCAATTTTGCCATTGACTATCAGCAAGACCCCCAAGATCCAAGGGAACTTTCAGAAATCCCAGAATTGCGTTTATGGTTTATCTGTTTAGACAGTCGTTATCCCTGGTTGCCATTTTTACTAAACTGGAAAGAGGGAGAGCTGTCTCGTTATACTGCAATGCTTGTACCCCACCAATTTCATCGGACTGAAGGTATCCAATATAACCCAGAAGCATTAGAAATATTTCTGATGCACAAAATTTTTGTTTTGAGAGACTGGTTAAATAAACAGAATATCTCTAGTAAATCTAGATTAATGTCCATGTCTCAAATGTTGGGGTATGATTTGACAGAGGAATTTTTTGTATCAATTCCATACTAAAGGCCATGTAGAATATAGCATTTCAAAAGGGGCGGAATGAATATAAGTGGGGTAGGCATCCTGGCAGCCCGAAAATATAACGAATAGACAAGATGCCCATTCAACAAAACTATTAAAATCATCCCCCATTTATCCAGGGCCTAGAATATTTCCTATTCCCTTGTTCAAACCTCTCCGCCCCAAATTTTCTGTAAGACTTTCTGGGGTAAAATATCTGCCATTTTCCCGGTAGAAGATTTAACTGCAATTATCCGATCGTTCTTAGGTAATAATTTTTCTGGTTCCGTAGGACCAAATAGAGCAATAGTATATGTCCCAACTGCAACTGCTAAGTGCATTGGCGCACTATCAGTGCATAAAATTAAATTAGCTGCAGCAATAAAAGCAGCTAACTTGCTCACATCCCCAGGGGTGACTATTTTGACTTCTGGAGAAGATTGGATAATTTCACTGGTCCAAGCACCGTCTTCAGGACCTTTAACAAGTACTACTGGCAAGTTAGGTTGTTTCTGTTGCAGTTCTGAAATAATCTCCTGCCAGTAATTAGTAGGATAAATTTTATCGATACCTTTAGTCTGAGCTAGTTGACTAGAACCACCATGAACCAAAATATAGCCACTTTCTGCAACTCCTAATCTTTGCTGTTCAGCTTCGGCCCAATCAATATCTGTTTTAAGGACGTTAATTGATATTCCTTTAAAGGTGGTATTAATATTCATTCCCTGCAACAAATCATGGTACATCTGAGCCGCATATTGTTGAGTTTTCAGGGGTATAGGGTCTGAGAGGAATATTGCTCCATTACCTGCATAACCTACTCGTTTCGGAATTCCTGTTAACCATAGCAATAAGCCAACTGTCCAACGTTGTCCCAAGGAAATTACAGCTTCGTATTCGCGATCGCGCATAATACCTAAGAGGTTGCCCCAGTCCGCGAGACTATTGGCATCTTTAAAGTCGTAACTTAAAACATCCCGCACGGACTTACAGACTTGGTATGCACTCTTGGAGCGAGGTTCTACAATTACGTCAATTTGAGATTCTGGATAAGATTGTTTAAGGTCATCCAGAGTAGGAAAGAATAAAATTTGGTCGCCTATTCCACCAGGGACAAGGGCTAGTATTCTCATGTTTTAAAGAATTAAAGTTAATTATTAGTTCGATTTTAAGTTAGAGTATGATAAATATTATATGTAAATACAGTTAAATATAAACATTTGCCATCAAATATTTTGAGTGCATTCTTTACAATAGTTAACCCTGATTACTTTTTGTCCATAACATAATTAGTCTGGAGTAAACTAATTTTAATCATACAATTAAAACGAAATATTATTATCGAATCAAATTTGGAAAACTAATGGTAAGTTAACTGTTATATATTGATTAAATATTGAGTTAGAGTTCTTGATGAGATTACTTGAGAGGCATATGTTCTAAAAATAGACTGACTCTGTTTCTTTCTCAAAATATATACAATCACATCAATTATTATATCTGTCAATCATTCTTATTTAAAGCCAAAAACCTATCCTACAATGACATTCAAAAAGCCGTACAAGACAGGTCAAAATTCTCAAGCTTTTCTCACTAAAGTTTCTCAATAAACTTTGATGTTTTTAGAACTAAATATGTTTTTATGAACTATATAACTCTAGCAATTCGCCCATAGATCGCGACAGATACAATAGTAAGAATAGCAGATTCAGTCAAAATAAAAAAATGAACGTTATAGATGAACTGAATGATTTTATCAATCAAACAAAAGAATCCAAAGAAATCAAAAGAGCCTAGGGGTCAAAATGATTTTGTAGGGAAAATATTACCATGAAGTCAAAGAATTGTTAAATGTTTCTCACAGTTTTATTAGGAAATGGAAAAACCAAGCACTGTTTCATTGCATAGAAAGTTTTAAGGCTTCAATTATATTGGAACACAAGGTTATTTAAAGGCTGTCGAAAAAGAGCAAATAATTGAGTAGTTTAGGACAAAATATTATCCGATATAATCAGATTTGCCAAAATATTTCAAGAGGCAATATAATGTAGCTTTTGAGTCTAATCGAAATTATTATAATTTTCTCAAATAAGCCGCAATAAGCATGCCAAAAAAATCCAAAAATAATCTAGCTAAAAATTATGAATTAGTGAAATAAATAAATAAATAAATAAATAAATAAATAAATAAATAAATAAATAGATATTTTTTTGACAAAATGACAACCATAAATAGAAGCTGGAAACCTGACAGTTTTTATGATTGATAGATGTTATATATTATGGGGTTATCTTTTAGACTATAGTTGGGTAAGAACAGATAAAAGAAGAGAAATTCCGATTAAAAATGATTGGGAAAGACAAACTTATTATGGAGCTTTAGACTATAAATAAAACTCAGGAATTTATTATTCAAGAATTCAAGAAGTGAAAATACTAAAAATACTACGGAATTTGTTAAATGTTTACAAGAGCAAAGGCTAGGAAAAAGATTGGCAATATTTGGGGACGGTGTCACTGATCATAACTCTCAAGAATTTCAAGAATCTTTGATGTCAATTAATCAAGACTTACCAAAAGAAGAATGGTTGATAAATTGTACGCTCATTTGCTCCAAGTGCCCCTGAATAAAACCCTTTTGAAGATATTGGGTTACCAGGCAAAAATAAATTCAGAAAATTTGATCATCTTTGCAGTTATTTTAAAGTAGTTAAGTAGCCATTTAAGTTTTTTGCACTATGGTCAAATATTTAATTATACCAAACTTTTTCAGTATGGAATTTTGCCACAACCGAGATGTAGTCTTTCAGCTTGAGATTCAAGATTAGGCAAGTTTGTTGCAAATCAAACCTCTACAATAAATGGCTACTTTAACAAGTTTACATTGAGAAGAGTTATATTATCAGGACTTACGTATTGCTTCTATATGTGGTGTATTTTTGATAATTATTTCTGATATTTACACTACAATTAGTATCTTTGCGTAAGTCCTGATTATCCTTAACAATAATTGTTCCACTGGGTAGTTGATAAGCATCTAACTCTCCCGGTTTCCACATATTCCAAGCTGTCTTATAACAAACTCCGATAATATTTTGCATTGTGCATTGCATCAGACAATTTCATTCATAAACCTATTTATGGGAATTTAACTAATCCCAGCCTAAGAAATTTTTTGTTATTTTTTTATGTTTTTCTATAAAATTAATAAAATTTTACAATACTCGTATTCTCCATAACCTTTTTGAAAGTTTTGATAGACTTTTGTTAGGGAGAAAGTCTATGGAAGAATACACAGAACTTCCCGTTGTTTAATGGTACATATTTATGGTTCAAAATCCCAAGTGCCAAGAGCTTTAATATTCACGCACTGTACATCATTTGTCCGAAATATGCTGTATTTTTTTGAATATCTAAAGTATTTTTGCTTAATTACTATAGTCATTTTAATAAAGAACTGAGATAAGTATTTCTTGCTATAACTCGCGTTTCAGCAGAAAAAGTTTTCCAATATAATTTGAAATGGCTATATATTCTTTCTCCATGATCCCTACTCCCCTTCGACGGTTGAGGTTAGGACCCACAAGATTTTTAGAGTTTCCTGATATAGTTCTTGAAAGGTAGGACTGTTTTCAAGTCTTCTAAGTTAATAATGAGAAGAATATGGGGAGCAGAAGGGATAGAGGGATTACGAAATTCACCAAATATTTGCCAATTTTTCAGTGTTAGAGT
Source organism: Trichodesmium sp. MAG_R02 (assembly GCA_023356605.1). Lineage (GTDB taxonomy): Bacteria > Cyanobacteriota > Cyanobacteriia > Cyanobacteriales > Microcoleaceae > Trichodesmium. The sequence continues at coordinate 11,734 of JAKQYE010000101.1, forward strand.
TTCGTTAAACTCTAACTAAATATCTAGTTCAAAAGGAAAGCTTTAATACAAAATGAATCTATTAATTCCTGCTGCTGGTATAGGGCGACGCATGGGAAGTTCCCGAAATAAGCTTTTGTTGACTCTGTTGGGCAAGTCCTTATTGAGTTGGACTCTCGAGGCTGCGCTAAAATCTCGTCATATTAGTTGGATTGGTATTATTGGACAACCTATTGATTTTCCAGATTTTCAAAAAAATATTTCAGATTTCTCTACTGACAAGCATATAGAGTTAATTGAGGGGGGAGCTACTCGTCAGGAGTCGGTTTACAAAGGTTTACAAGCTTTACCATCGGCATCGCAAAGAGTATTAATTCACGATGGAGCGAGGTGTTTAGCGACTCCTGAACTATTAGATAGATGTGCCAAGGAGATTCTCAAATGTCCCGGTATAATTGCATCTGTGCCAGTTAAGGACACAATTAAGGTGGTTGATCCATCAGGCCTAATTCAGGATACACCAGACCGCCGCAATTTATGGGCGGCTCAAACACCCCAAGGCTTTGATATTAGATTGTTGAAGGAATGCCATGAAAAGGGGCGTCAGTTAGGCTGGGAAGTTACTGATGATGCTGCTCTATTTGAAAAATGTGGTTTACCTGTGAAAATTATTGAGGGAGAGGAGACTAATTTAAAGGTGACAACTCCTGTTGATTTAAGAGTAGCAGAATTTATTTTGGCAGAAGCATTGGAGAAGCAATGATATAATTTTCTTACTCCTTACTTCCTCAAACAAAAAAATTATTTATTACTGATTTTAATATTATTGGGCGGCATTACTTACCTTAGTATATAGGAATTATCAAGTTACTAAATATAATCGAAATTTCCAATTAAGATTGTGCTTTTAAGGACTGACTTTAAAATTAAAACTAGGGTGTTCCAGAAGCTTAACTATTAGAATATTTTCTAGATATAAGTAGTTAAAAACCTTTAAATACTCAACCTATCTCTCCTTGTTAAGGATGAGTTTTTTTTCGGGAATATGAGCACTAGTAATTTGATACTTATAGTTATTTTAATTAAGATTGAAATAAAAAATGAGTATAATAAAATTAAGTCAATTAGAAACTATTTTAAACTATGCCTTACAGTTTAGAGTTCAGACAAAAAGTAATAAATTTTGTAGAAAATGGCGGTACGATTACCAAAGCAGCTCATACACTTGGGATAGAAAGAGCTTCGATATATAGATGGTTATCTCGCCCAAAATTGTCAGCAAATAAGGTAAAAAGTCGTCAAAGAGAATTAGATGGGAAAGGGTTAGAAAAAGATGTAAAACAAAATCCAGAGTCGAGCATTGTCAGACAGGTATAAAAAATTTGGAGTTAATCAACCAGCTATATTTTATGCTTTAAAAAGAATGAATTTTCCTTAAAAAAAAACTTCGTTATAGAGAAAGAACAGGTAAAAGTTTCAACTTTTTTATCTACTTTGTGATTTGCCGCAACCTATGCGGGGATTGCTATATATACTATAAACTAACGTCCATTCCCATAAAAAAGGTGATATTAGCTCTATAAAGTGACTACTATCATAGAAATATATTGCTGCAAAAAAAAGATAAAATATCCAAAACCATTAGGAACAAGATTAAAAAAATCTACTGGAATTCAGTGCAGACGTGCTTTACTAATAGTATTAGAAATTGCGGTAGATATCCCTGCAATTACTGCTAAAATTTATCCGGAATTAATAGATATATTATGAGTGGAAAGAACATTAGCTAAATTATCTCCAAAATTTTGCTATAGTAATCAAAATAACGCCGCCAAACGAAATAATTGCTCCAGTAATTTTCCACCGCCTTTAAGTAACCTTGTATTGAAACTTTAAACTTTCTACGCCATCGAACAGTACTTGATTTTTCCATTCACTAATAAAACTGCTGAGTTACATTATAACTCCAGAGATTAGGATCGAAGATTTGTCTAATCCTAAATTAGATCGATGATATGTTGATTGATTTTTCTTTTGATTGTTCCTGTAAAATATAAAATAAAACTTTTTTTAAATTGTTGAATACTACTGCTTTTATTTGAGGAGGATCTAATAATTTTAGCCTCGATAAAACAGACATAATATAATAGTAAGAACAGAAAGGAGCATCTCCTTCTCGCAACTTAATTTTGTCTAGAGAAATATTTGAACAAAATTGATCCCATATTTTGTGAAATAGACGATTATAATGTTTCCCAAGCATTAACCAAGCTAGAGGACTAACACACAACAATATTATCCAGCTTTGGCGAGAATTTTTTACTTCTAACTTCCCTGTAAATTTATCGGGTATGTCATTGAGAAATACATTAAAAAGTCTATTGTTGCTATTGTCATAACTAGTCATTTTTTTAAATACTAATTGTATAGTAATTTTAAATAATAATGAGATACTATTTGGCACAATAATTACGAATAATTTCCAAATCGAGATGTATTGATAGGTGAATACATTATAGCTCTTTTTAATGCACTAAAATCACGTTCTATATCATTTAAATCAGGAGAGTATTTTGGCAAAAATATTAATTGGTGATCCCCTGCTTCTACTAATTCTCTAATAACGTTTTTTCTATGAATTAGTGAATTATCCATGCAGCAGTACACTGGGAATTTTTAATGATGGTAATAAATGTTGATCATACCATTTTTCAAATCCCACGGCGTTTAGACTTCCTTTGAATATAATTGGCGCTATTAAATCTTTTTCGTTTTTTCTTCTCCCGGCTACTAAATTTTCTCTTTTACCTCGTTTTCCCTCTTGCTCACCATAAACTTTTTTCCCTTTTTTTGACCAGGTATAAATACAGTCTTGATTATCTTCAAATCCTGATTAATCAATAAATACAAGGCTTTTACTTCCAAATTATTTGATCAAATTTCGAGGGAAAGCTGATAATATTTTATCCTTTCTTCTCTATTTCTTTTTCTATAATAAAGTTGTTTCTTTTTTCTAGTAATTTTCATTTTTTTTAAAGCATAAAATATAGCTGGTTGATTAACTCCAAATTTTTTAGCTCTGTCTGACAACTTAGACTCTAGATTTTGTTTGACATCTTTTTCTAATTCTTTCCAATCTAATTTTATTTGACGACTTTTTACCTTAGTTGCTGACAATCTTGGACGAGATAAACATCTATATATCGAAGCTCTTCCTCTCCCAAATGTATGAGCTGCTTTGGTAATCGTACCGCCATTTTCTACAAAATTTATTACTTTTTGTCTGAAGTCTAAACTGTAAGGCATAGTTCAAAATAGTTTCTAGTTGACTTAATTTTATTATACTCAAATTTTGTCTCAATTTTAATTAAAACAACTATACTTTATTTTAATTCTTTTCTTCAGGACAAGGTTTTTAATTAAAGACCATACCCTATTTTTTGACAGTATATTTTCTGGCCAGGGAAAAAATATTAGAACTATTTTTATAACTCAATAATTCAAAAATATAAGTCAACCAATCATTTTATCTATCTATCTATATATATATATTATCTATATAATTTCCCGCTTTCTGTCTGACTCTGAAAGAATGAATGTTGAACAATATGAATAAGTTAACCTTACTATAAGTATTACTAAATCTAAACCAACTCAGTTGGTTATAAAGTGAGCTACTAAGTAAAGTAGCAGAAAGGCAAAATAGCAGAAAATACTTGTTGAGAGTATAAAATTTGAGACTATTGAAAAAGATTTTGTGTTGTAAGTTCTAGGTTCAATTGAATGGTGATTTAATCATAAATAATTATGGAAATAGTTTGTTTGCTGCTTTTGGAAAAAAAATATCTTTCCTGTACCTCAACCACGACTCTATCTACTAGTTTACTAGGTTAGTCTACTAGGGCTCAAATGAAACTGTGGGTAAAACTTAACCACTCAACCTAGAAGGGATGGAAAAGAACACCTCCTCCTTTTAGAAATACTAAACGGGTTAAGAAAGATATCTATATTGGCTCAAACTTGCTCACAAAATCAAGCTAGATGCGTTACTACAATTCCCAAAAAATCAGAGTTTGGCAACAATCATATTAGATGGCCAAAGTCTATAGTCTTTGAAATAACTGTTTTATCTCAAATCCATAACTTGTTTTGAATGAGGAGGTCTTCCACAGTGAAAAATTTCTATCTTTACTATAGCTATTTAACTGTTATGGTAATTACCATTTCGGTTATACCTAACATTATAATTATTCCAAATGTTTTGGCCCAAAATTATGTTTCAGAGGTGGAAAATGCCCCCGAATCATCTACCCTTAAAATCAAGGCAGATAAGTTGTTCAAAATAGGTGTGGAACAATTTCGGACAGGAACATTTGATAAAGCTTTAGAAACCTACAAAGAAGTTTTAAGTATTCATAAAAAATTGGGAGATTTTGGAGGAGTGGCCAAAACTCTTAACAATATTGGGGATGTATATATTAATCAAAGGGAATATTTAAAAGCAATAGAGGTTTTGCAACAAGCTTTAACTATTCATCGACAGATAAATGATCGCTCCGGCACGGCAGAAAGTCTAAACCTTATTGGTTTTATTTATCAGCAGCAGGACAAGTTTTCCCAAGCAGTAAATTTGCATCAGGAAGCTTTGGAGATTTCTCGGGAGGTTAGCGATCGCTCCAATGAAGGAGAGTCATTGCATAATATTGCTTCGGTTAAAGCAAGTCAGAGGCAACTTGACCTTGCACTGAAATTTTACCAAGAAGCACTTACTATCCGGGAAGAAGTAGGCGATCGTCGAGACCAGGGTCGAACTCTAAACAATATAGGAGTAGTCTACTTTAATCAAGGGGACTATAACAAAGCTTTGGAAACATATAAAAAAGCTTTAACTGTACGTAGAGAAATTAATGATAGTGCTGGAATTGGCAGGTTATTAAATAATATAGGTTTTGTCTATCGGGAAAAAGGTGAAAATTCTGAAGCTCTCAAGTATTTTCGGCAAGCAGTTGCCATGTTAGAAACTGTTGGTGACCAAAGAAGTGTAGGACGAATTTATGGTTTTATCGGGGAACTTTATCAAAAAGAAGGAGCAGAAAATCAAGCATTAGAAGCTTATGAAAAAGGTTTAAAAGCTGCTAAAATTGCGGAAGATAAAACTGGGCAATTAGAGGCTTTAAATTATTTGGGTGATGCCTATTATGAAATGGGAGAAAATGCCAAAGCAAAATTAGTTTATGAAACAGCTTTAGTCTTTTATAAAGAAGTAGAAGACACTGCTGGTCAAGGTAAAAATATGATTGGTTTAGGAAAAGTTTATGAGGGTTTAGGAGAAAATCAGAAAGCCAAAGAAATTTTACTAAAATCTTTACTTATTAATAAGAGATTAGGAGAACAGTCGGTTCTTGCTGACAATATGAATGCTTTAGGAGAGGTTTATTATAGTTCTGGAGATTATTCTATTGCTCTAAATTATTATATGCTTGCTTTAAAGAATTTACCTGGGAAAGATGATAAAAATGCTGTAGCTATAGCTTATCAAGGCATGGGAGATTCTTTATTTCAAATGAAACAATATCCTCAAGCTTTAGAAAATTTAGAGGAAGCATTAGCTATATATAAAGAAGGCAAAAAAACTGCTAAAGTTGGTAGAATTTATGCACAGTTAGGTACTATATCAGTTGCCAAAGAAAAACCTGAATTGGCAGTAGTTTTTTACAAAAAAGCTATTAATATCTATGAGACTATACGCAGTAAGGAAAGCCGGAAAATTTTCTTAGAAAATCCCGAAGAAATCTATCGTAATTTAGTCGGCTTACTATTGCAACAAGAACGTATTTTTGAAGCTCAACAAGTTTTAGATTTGCTGAGAATTCAAGAATTAGATAATTATCTCGGGAATGTGAGAGGCGATCAATTTGAAGAAGTCAGAATAAAGTTGCTAGCTGTAGAAGAAAAAATTCTGGCTGAAGCTACAAAAGATATTTTAAATATGGAGATTAATAAGGATGGTCTAAAAGCTGATTTTTCACAGGCTCAGAGTCTACAAGAAAAATTGCAAAAGTTGCCTAGAACAGCTATCTTTTATCCCCTGATTTTGTCAGATAAATTGGAATTAGTATTAATCAAAGCGGAGGGGGAAGCAATACATAAAACTGTAGCAGTAAAAGGAGAGGAGATTAACAACGCGATCGCTGATTTTCGCCTGAGGATTTCTAATCCCATTCGAGATGTAAAAAAATCCTCCGAAAAACTCTATAGTTGGTTAATTAAACCCATAGAGGATGAATTAACTAAAGCCAATATCAATACAATTATTTATGTGCCAGATAATCAACTTCGTTATCTTCCTTTAACAGCACTTTATGACGGAGAAAAATGGTTAGTAGAACGTTTTAATATAAATAATATTATTGCAGCTAGTCTGACAAATTTTGAGACTCAGCCTAAAAATCAACCTCGTGTATTAGCAGCGGCTTTAACAGAAGGTGAATATCAAGTTCAGATCGGAACTCGTGAAGTTCCATTAAGACCAACAACAGGAAAATTAGTCGAAAATTTAGCACAAACAATTCCTGGTAGTCTCAGACTTGTTAATAGTGAATTTAGTTTACAAACAATCATAAATAATTTTAATGATTACAATATTGTGCATTTAGATACTCCTGTGGCATTGTTAACAGAAAGAGAAGGAAATGGCAAACCAGAAGACTCTTTTATCTTATTTGGAAATGGCGATCGTGTTACTCTATTAGATATGGAAAATTGGTTATTACCAAATGTAGATTTAGTAGTATTAAGTGCTGCTGAAACTAATATTAGTGGGCGGATGGGTAATGGGAAAGAAATAGTTGGCTTTGGTTATCAAATGCAAAATGCAGGAGTAGAAACAATAATAGCTTCTTTGTGGCGAGTTAACGATGATTCAGATAAGTTGATGAATACTTTTTACACAGTTTTGCAAGAAGGAAAAAGCAAAGCAGAAGCATTACGTGAAGCTCAAATAAGTATGATTACAGGAATAGATAAACAACGGAGTAGTCCTTACTATTGGGCATCATTTATTTTGATAGGAAATGGACTTTAAGGGTTTATAGTTTCGTAAGCATTCAGCTCGATGGGAATTCCATTGGTCATGCTGCCCAAAAATATCCATGAAAGTAATAAGTTATTAAGTTGAGCTGATCATCTTTATTCATGTCGTACTTTTAATTCTTCTTATTCCTCCTTCTAGTGTCTAGTTACAAAAATTAGTAATATTATTTTTAGGTTAAATTTCCCTGGATTCAGGCTTTTTTTATTAGCTTAATAAGTATATTAATTAATATAATCAGACACTAGCTGATAGCTGATAGCTAACAGCTGAATGCTTACATAGTTTCTACTAATTATGCTATGATATTAAACTATAGATTAGCTAGGAGTGCTGGCGCCAGACCACTATGAGTGACAGAATTAATCTTTAGCTAATTTTAACCATAGTAATCCGTCCATAGGTTGTGATAATTAAAAAACT
>JAKQYE010000101.1:19325-21165 GCA_023356605.1 Trichodesmium sp. MAG_R02
ATGATATTAAACTATAGATTAGCTAGGAGTGCTGGCGCCAGACCACTATGAGTGACAGAATTAATCTTTAGCTAATTTTAACCATAGTAATCCGTCCATAGGTTGTGATAATTAAAAAACTAGAAATAAACTCCCAAACTTTTGCCTATTGTAAATTACCCTCAAACCCCCATCCCAAAAAGCGGTAAGATTTTAGACACAAATAAAATAGGATTGCTATAGGGATTTATTAATCAAATTGCTGTTGTAGAGAGGTTTAATCAAATCTCCCTTTCTTTTTTTGGAGTTTGGCACTCAAATAAAAAAGATTATGTATAGCAGTTACAAGGACCGTTAGAACATTATCATGCCTCTCAAATATAGTCCGTCTTGCAAATTTAACTTCTGACTTGGTGCTTAAACTGATGTACCATTAGAGGATTCTATATTTATCAGCTAGCCCTAAGTTAGTTCGTATTACTAATACCAACTTAAATCAGTCCATTTTTGGGGAAATCTTTGGCTGGGAAATACAAGATTAGCTTTTTGATAATGTTCAAAAGACTTTATCAGATTATGGGTAGGAACTCCTAAGCAACGACTTTGATAAATTACAGTTAGATTATTATGAACTATTGCCCATTGTTCAGGAAATTTATCTAAATAATATACTTCCAAAGCTAGCTCGCAGCAAGCTAAAGCAATTTCTAGGTTAACATCAGAATCTCCGTCAGGTAGTGCCCAAATTATCCGACCAAAATTTACTAATGTACTGGCAATGATAGTTGCTCTATTTTGAGGGATCTTGAGAAAAGTTTGCTTTGCCCACTTGCGTAAAATGTATATAAAATGGGGTTCTAATAAATCAATATTTTCGACAATTAGGGGATAAACAGTTTGAGGATCCCCTTGAGAGTTAAAAGTTAACTCTAATGCAAAGAGTAAAAATGGCAAAGTTTTATCAATGGGTATAGTTAGAGAGGAAGTAAAAATTTTATCTTCTAACCAAGAAACAAAATTTTGATCATTAGGCAATTTTTTCTCTAAAATGCTGCCAATAGGAAAATATGCTTGCATATTGTGCATGGATTGTATATAAATTTTAGTTGATTTTGCCCTTAATGGTTGCTATTTGAAATTGTAAATTGATAATTTTTACTTTGGTAAGCATTTCCATTGTTAGTCAGTTAATATTCTATTTTCCCATTATATAATATAGGTTTCCGGATTGTCAAAGATTATTTTTAGAACAGTGTTTAACTTTTTTTCTTCGGGTGCATCTCAATTAAGCGATAAGTAATTGTGCTTAAGAAATGGAGATAAGTAATTATACTCAAGAAAGCAAACAGAAGGGAAACAGAGAAAAGGCATAATAAAGTTGAATCTTTATTTAAGCAAATTGGTTTGCGAGTCAAGTTGCCTGGGGCACAATGGTCACGAGATAATGTGCCTCGTATACTCCAGCATCAGTGTGCATATCTTAATGGCGCTTTTGCTGCTTAACTCTCTTAGTCTTGAATGCGATCGCGAAACCCAAAATAAGGATGCTTTATAGTTTAAGTCTACCCATAAATTCGGGTTATGTTTGAGTATTCCCACTTTTTGAGTATAATTACTTATCACTTAATTGAGATGAACCCTTTTCTTCTTTTAATATATCAAGCTGTTAGTACCATAGTTACAGAATACTGTTTTGGTATTAAACCGCTGAAACCTAATACCTCTGTTCATTTCAGGTTTACTGTCACCCTGTTAGGTAAAAATATTACTGTATAAGGTTTTTATCTGGTTTTCAACCTATTTTGGACCTAAGTCTAGCTATATCGCTTCGCCGTAATTTTATCGCTACATCAGGACTTAC
>JAKQYE010000102.1 GCA_023356605.1 Trichodesmium sp. MAG_R02
ATTGAGTAAATTATATGTTTTTACGTTCAAAATTTTGGTTATTTTTTAGTTCAATAACAGTTTAGTTTCACCGACATTTACTTTTAATTCTGAGAGTTTACAATATTTTTTACCTCGTTTAATCATGGTTGATTTTTTTTGTCTCAAAACAAAATATACATCTGGCCTCTAATATTTTTTCAACCAGTGGGATAGAAAAATACTATGAAACTCTCTATCTGCTGTTATCATAATTTTCTGGCCTTTTGATAATCTTATAACTGGACAAATTACGACTTTTTGTTCGGTTAAATTGCTAGCTCCTTTATGACTTAAAATATACCAAGATATTTGAATAATTTTTGGAGCATAATCGTAAACTTTAGGAAACCAAAATAAAGGTAAGCTTAACTCCTTTAAATTCAAAAATCTTTGCATATGTTTTCTCTTACTTTATAATTTTCTTGGCAGGGGAAAATAACTACTTAATTTTGATATTTGTACAGTTTTATGTGCCGATACTCACGTATAATAATATTTGTAATGTTACTACTTGAGATGGAATAAATATTTGCTTAATTCTGACCTTTGGCGATCGCCTAATTTATGAAAAATACAGGCCATACAACAACGACAATACTACATTACCATAGATTCTGTAGTATGTTAAAGTGCCAGGGCACATTGGAATAAATTTAAGTTGATCAATTAAAACATGGATTCCACAAAACAATCTTCAGTCTGTCGTCTGGCCAGACTCAACAAAGATTGTATAGTCGCCATAAATTCAATGGCCGTGTCAATATAGTCATTCTATGCTCTTCTAGGTCCAGGTTTTTGGTATTAAGTCACTCCTGAATTACCTTGGGAGTCAGCCAAAAAGTAAAACTACCTACCTGTTTGAAGGAAGCATCATCCAAAGACCAGTTTTTGAGGCGATACAAGGACCAGGACTTAAACTTAAACTCACTTCTACTCATATGCACTAACTGTAGTTTTGTGTAGGATATTACAGCGGATTCTATTTGTATGAAGTACAGATATTAACAATTCAATGTTTCTAGGGCCGGCATCTCGTCCGCCCCGGAGTGTATCTTACCAAGGTGGAATATGCTGTAACTTCTTTATGTTTACCATCTAATCATCTTTTGTGCAACAAAGCCTGGGAAGGAACAAAAATAAATATAAAAAAAAGGTGAATTCTGGTAGAGATAGGTAGCTTATCTGATGATCTGAGTAGCTTCTAGACAAAAATTGATAATTTTCCTTTTTGTAAAATTGTTTTGTTTTATTAAACTACCATGAATTACTAACGCCCTATAATATAAAAACTACCTCCTACAAATTAACTTTTATATTTTAATTTTTAACCTTTGATTAATTAATATGGATTTATTACGATCGCTACCTTTAGGATTATATCTAGAAAAACCCATAACATGGCTACATAAACTTGACCCTAGAGTTAAATTAATCTGGCTAATGAGCTTTCTTCTCAGTCCTGTTCTAGGTAGTTCCATTTGGCGTTTAGTATTAGTAGCAATATTAATTACTTTAACATTTATTGCCTCAATTCCTTTACGAGTTTGGCAAAAACAAATGGGTTGGTTACTAATGCTTTGTTCTTTAATATTCGTGATGAGTGCAACAATTGCTCCTGATGGAGTTTCAATCAACTATCAACCACGACTACCAAAAGATGAACTAACTTTTGCTCAACAAACCTCTAATTTACCACCAGCACAAAAAGAAAAAACTTGGAAAAACATTTTTGGTTTATTAGGAAAAGAAACTTCTCAACCAACTGCTAGTGAAAACCCAAAACCAGCCAAACTACCTCAACCGACCTCTTATAGCTATATCATTTTTCAACAAAATCCAATAACTATAACCCGTCGTTCAGTGGATTTAGGCATTCGTATTGCCACTCTATTATTTACAGTTATCTATAGTACTAACCTATATCTTTTAACCACAGCCTCAGAAGAAATTACAGCAGGTATAGAAGACCTAATGGGACTTCTCAATAAATTCAACCTACCTATAACTGAAATAAGTTTAACTTTAACCCTATCTTTAAGATTTATACCTTTAGTTTTAGAGGAAATACAAAATTTAGTTCGTTCCGTTCAAACTAGAGCAATTAATTGGAAAAAACTAGGACTCCGACAGGCTTCTCAGGTGTGGTTAATAGTGGCAGAAAGACTATTAGAAAATTTGTTGTTGCGAGCAGATCAAATTGCTAGTGCAATGAAAGTACGAGGTTTTACAACCCCTGACCAACATAAAGTACAGTGGCACGATCTAAAGTTAAAGCCATTAGACTGGATAGTATTGGTTTGTTTAGTGTTATTCTGGTGGGTTAGGTTGGTTTGGGGAGGACAAGGTTAAAACAAAATAATATATTCTTATATATATTAAGTAATTATCTGGTATTGTTATATGGTAGAATACAATGTTTCTAAAAATAGCTGTGAAATACTTAGTTTTAGTTTCTGATTAACATTATTGATATTTTTTAGATCAAAATTGCAGATTGAAATTCATGAGTAATGTCAAACAATCACAATTTTCATAAAAAACAATATATTACAGACATATTTCCTTCTATAAAGAATTTAAGACAATAGCGTTGGTCAATCAGGGGATGCAATTTCTCTTGTAGGGGTAATTACTCCTTAGTTGTCCCCAATGGGGTAGTTAAGGAAGCGCTAACCTTATGGATAATAGATAAATCATCATTATCAATTACCAACGTTAAGAAAATACAAAAATCTCGAATAATAGGGTCTGTCAATCGACAAAGGCCACTAAACTATCTGAATTTGCAAATTTTGTGATTATCTGCTGATTTTAAGCCTAAATGACCAACGAAACTTACATAAACCATCCTAATTTTGGCCTTTTATACAGGGTGTGCTTAGTTGAGGATAAGCAAGAATTGTTTACAACGCTTTATGCTCAACGCTTATTTTTTTTAGTAACCAGTGGAATAGGTGGTGTAAAATTTGAACCAGTGGGTCGCTCGGGCGCACGCTTACTAGTGGAAACTCGTCTTCGCCACCTACGTCGCCAAGGTCAAATGCTTGATTACCAAAAGCTCCAGCAAGTTCACAAAAATACTTTTCAATAATAACTCCTTGGTTAGTTATCATTACATCTGGAGAAAAAAAATGATCTTTTCCTACCAATACAAATTACCGAAAAATTGGGTTTAAACCTTCGCCCTTCTATGGCGACTTTTTAGTTTATTTTGTTTCACAGGTTATGTGATCATGCTTTTTAGTTAAAAAGTCATTCTATGAAAGCTAGATTTAAGTACTGTTTATATCCAACATTGGGACAAAAAAACCGATTAGCAAGGCAACCTAGGTTGTGTCCCTGTTGTCTGGAATGATAGTTTAGCTTGCTCTGGTGGAAAAGTACAAATTAGGAAAGAAAAAAAACCGAAGCCTGTGAGATGTCAACCCGCCGAGGGGCTGGGTCTAGGACTCGGCTGTTTCCCCGTGCCGAACAGCTGGGGAGGATGTCAATCTATTCAGCTTACCCAATTTGCATAAAAGTACATAGGGTAAGGCGTGTAACCATTCTTAATAATTGTTCCCTCAAAATTTAGGTGAATGGTGGGTAAGGATTTACCCATGACTTGAGATGTCTAAGGGAGGAGCCGTGTGAGGTGAAAGTCTCAGTCATGGTTAGATGAGCAAGCTCCATAAAAGAATTTTCTGGAAATGAGCTTGCTTAGTTTCCCAGGAGTATGTCACTATAAGTAAAATATTCTCATCTCCAGAGATTAAATGGTTGAGTCAATTGCTGAACGTATTACCAACATTAGATCTAATTTACCTGAGTCAGTACGATTAATTGCTGTAACCAAACAGGTATCAGTTGATACTATTCGTACTGCCTATGCAGCAGGAATACGAGATTTTGGGGAAAATAGGGTCCAAGAAGCTGAAGCAAAGCAAGCTCAACTACAAGATTTACCAAATATTACCTGGCATTTAATTGGCCACTTACAAACGAACAAGGCGGTAAAAGCCTTAAAGCAGTTTCAATGGATTCATTCTGTAGATAGCTTGAAACTGGCCAAACGTCTTAATGCCTTATCAGAAGAGTTCTCTTGTAGTCCTAACATATGCCTGCAAGTTAAAATTTTGCCTGATCCTAACAAATATGGGTGGAGTATGGCAGAGTTAATGAGTGACTTGGCAGAGTTAAATCAATGTCAAAATCTCAAAATTAAAGGTTTGATGACTATTCCACCCCAAGGATTAGATGATCTACAAACCCTATCAGTATTTAAGAAAACTCAGGAGTTAGCTCGCGAAATTAGCAAAAAAAATTTGTCTAATTTAAAAACCCAAGAGCTTTCAATGGGAATGTCAGAAGATTATAATTTAGCCATATCTGCCGGTGCTACTATTGTGAGGCTAGGTAGAATTTTATTTGGTGAGAGGAAAAATAAAGAGACTGATATTCTATCCTAAGATAACTTAAAAAGTGAAATGTAGTATACTACTAAGTCGGCTAGAAGGGTTAAAATCTAGGTAAGTTATGGCTTATTTTAATACATGGAAATGTCAAAATTAGGCGTTCTATTTAATGGCAATAATTACATTATTTTGTGCCCGAGGTTATAGATTAAAAATAAGTAAAATAAAAATGGAAAAAATATAAGTAAAATAAAAATGGAAAAAATAATTGAATAGTTAACCAATGAGATTAGTTGAGAGACATACAATTAAAGAAAGTCATCAAGATGGGAAAGAGATATATCGTTTTTTTTTCTTTCTCAAAATCTCTGTAACTATGCTGATTATTTGGTTCGTCAATCTTTGATTGTTAATCAAGCTTGTTTAAATCATAGTCAAATATACTATCAAGTAAAAAAGAGTCCGGATTATCTAGCTTTACCAAGTAAGCTCAGTAAGAAAAGGCTAAGAATACTAGACAAAAACTGGCATAGTTTTTTAGCAGCTAATGAAGCCTATAAAGAAAACCCCAATAAGTTTATAGGCCGACCAAAACTCCCAAAATATAAATATTAAGATTAAAGGGAGAAATTTATTAGTTTGTGCTATTAAAGAAATTAGTAGACTGAGTCTAACTAAGGGGAAAATCAAACTCTCAAAAGCTGATATAGAATTTCCGACTCAGGGGCAAAATATTGCTTGTGTGAGAAGAGTTCCGAGCCTAAAACAATATGTAATTGAGGTGGTGTATGAAAGACCAGACAAATCTACGCTGAAAAATCCTAAAGCAGTTGCAGCCATTGATATAGGAGTAGATAATCTAGAGAGGTTAACATTAAACCAAAAAGGATTTACCTGATACTGGTTAACGGACGAGTGCTCAAAAGTATCAATCAATTCTATAACAAAACTCTGGCAAAATTCCAGAGCAAATTTTAATAAGAATTGAGGACGTAAAATCAGATTCAAAGATTAACAGCTAAATGAAATCATAAAATAGAAAATTATCTTCATGTCTGTAGTAGATTGGATAATAAACTATTTAGATAAATGGGAAATCTGGGAATTAGCCGAAAAAAATACTTTCTAGAAACAATGGCTAAATAATAGTAAAAAAAAATAATCAATCATTCATAAATATGCCTCATACTCGTTTTGTAGAAAATCTAAAAGACAAAGGAGAAATGGTAGGAATAAAGGTGATTGTAAGTGAAGAAAGTTATACATCCCGTGGGATTGTTTTATAATTAGATTATATTCCTGCATATGCATATGGAGAAAAAAAAGGGGGAAGAATATGAGTTTAGTGCTTATGGAGAATCGAGAGGAATCTACAGCAGAGTTTGGCTCAATTGTCAGAATAGGTGCAGATATAAATTGGTCGTATAACATAATGAGAGAAGTAATCCCAACAGTCTTTGATAGAGGGATAGAGGACATTGTAGTTTGTCCAGTTAGTATAACTCCTAATCAAGCTAAAAGTTAGTTGATGTTATATTTGATTATATTTTTAGTAACTATTAGTGTTTGTTAACGAAATAGTATCGGGGAGTTTTAAGAGTGAATAGTCTTTTTTCCAAGCTCAAAGATTTTGTCGGACTCAATGAACCAGTTGAGTACGAATATGATTACGATGAAATGGAAGGAGAACAGTATCAAAGTGTTTATCCTCCACAACAGCAACCTCCTGCTGCTGTACCTGTTCAGGAGGAAAGTCGCAGTAACCGCCGATTAAGAAATCGGGCCAGTACTACGACAGCAGCCACTGCCAGCACAACAGGTACTGCTGGAGTTGTTCAAAAAGAATCTGGAATGGGAGCGGTTATGAATAATGTAATTGGAATGCCAGGAGCTTTAAACGGAATGTCTGAGGTTGTGGTTCTAGAACCACGAACTTTTGAAGAAATGCCTCAAGCAATTCGTGCCCTACGGGAGCGCAAGTCTGTGGTTTTAAATTTAACTATTATGGACCCAGATCAAGCCCAAAGAGCGGTAGATTTTGTAGCAGGTGGTACTTATGCTCTTGATGGTCATCAAGAACGGATTGGAGAAAGTATTTTTCTGTTTACACCAAGCTGTGTACAAGTCAGGACTCAAGCAGGTTTAGTCAACGAAATGTCACAGACTCAACCACGCCCTCGTGTGGCTACCCCTGGGTCTCAAGTTTGGCAACCTGAGCAAATTCAAATGATACAATAGTAAAGGAAATTTGGGCATGGGGTAAAATCAAAAATTAAAATTTAGTTTTCTAAATCAGAGAATGTTTTTGATTTTGAATTTTTATATAAAAATACCCATCCCCAATTCCTAAATTCACATATTTTTTGAGTTGAAAAATGGCAACTGCTAAGTTAGGTTTAATCGGTGGTGGGGTAATGGGAGAGGCTTTGTTATCCTGCCTAGTTCAACAAGATGTTTATCTACCCTCAGAAATTTTAGTCAGTGACCCGCAGCAGGAAAGGCGGGATTTTTTGGCACAAAAATATGGTGTGCAAGTCACTACAGATAATTATCTGGTAGTGAAAAGTACGACGGAGGCCTTGTTGCTGGCAGTTAAGCCCCAAGCATTTGATAGTGTAGTATCAGAGCTGGAGGACAGGCAAGAAGTGATAACAACTCTACCTTTGCTAATTTCTATTATGGCTGGCGTGCCTTTACAAAAGTTGGAAGCAGTTTTTCCTGGGCAACCTGTGGTTAGAGTTATGCCGAATACTCCAGCAATAGTAGGTGTAGGGATGAGCGCGATTACTCTGGGGAAAAATATTCAACCATTACATCAGCAGTTAGCTACTCGTATTTTAGCATCTGTAGGCGAAGTGCTGGAAGTGCCAGAAAGTTTAATGGATGCAGTCACAGCGGTGTCTGGTTCCGGACCTGGTTATGTAACAATTTTTATAGAATCTTTGACAGATGGCGGTGTTTGTGCTGGTTTGCCTAGAGCCATGGCTTATCAGTTGGCACTGCAAACTGTCCTGGGAACAACGGTTTTATTGCAGAAGTCGGGAATGCACCCAGCACAGTTGAAGGATCAGGTTACAAGTCCAGGGGGGACAACTATTGCTGGAATTGCTGAGTTAGAAGGTGCGGCTTTTCGTTCTGCTATTATTGAAGCTGTCCTGGCAGCAAAGGAGAGAGCCCAGGAGCTAGGAAATAGTTAACTAGGGTCTGCTGAAAAAGTTTTAAAATCAATATAAATCTGCCTTTCGAGTCATTACCTACAAAATTATTTTCGAAATCATGTTTATGTCGATGGTTTTAGTAGTTCTGTTGATGATATCCTTCCCGATAAGACTTACTGGCTTATCTACCAAGATATTTAGAGGATTAGAAAATAATGGAGGATATCCTATATTGGGGCGATCGCTTCTTTGTAGGGCTAGGATGGAAACAAATAAACTAAATTTGAGTCAAGAAATGGTATAAATTAAATTTTTAGGAGGTATATAATTTTGAGCGGTTATCTTATTTATCACCCTCCTCGTGTAGTTTCAGATTTTGAAAGTACTAGAGTCTACTACGATAACACAAATGGTAATCAAGATCCCTATGTTTGGAATCAAAAGTTTCTTCATACTTATTGCCACATTACTCAAATGTCACCACAAGTTGGCAATATAAATTTTTGGATTTCTGGTGACACCTTTCCAGATTTTAGTAGTCTGTATTGTGATTTAGTATTTGTAGTTGCAGAAAAGCTATATTGGGAAAATCCTAATACTATAAAAGCTTCAGACCCTATTGTTGATACTGATGAAGCATATAACGATCATTATAGTTGGTTTGAGCAGCATCACTATCAGCGTCGCCGCAGATTTACTCTGAAAGCAGACCCAGAATCTAGTTTTCAACCACAAAATATTTCTCAGGAATTAATTGATATTGTTCCCTTTTTGGTTGAGGAAGGTTTTAGCCTAACTCAACTTCGTAAAAATTTGCGTTCAGGTTTTAATTCTAAACCTATGGGTTTAGGTTTGATAGCAACTAAGCTTTATTCCTGGCTAAATCAATATGCAAATGTTAAATTATCTGGAGCTAAATTACAAAAAATTCGCCAAGAAAATCCCTATCTTACCAGCGCCAGGGCAAACTCATCTTGTACCAAAAGTTCCCCAAGAAAATCACGATCTTGCTAGCGCCAGGCCAAACCCATATTGTCAATAAACCTTGGGGAATTCTTAATAAACAAGGCTTTATGGCACTTGTTGACAATATATTTTCCATATTTATAGTGTCTATTTAATTTTAAAAACACTATACATAAGAATCAGCAATTTAGATGTGTTGGCCCTGTCTTGCCAGCTAATAAAAATAAGTAGCTGGTCATTTTAGTTATTAGTTATCAGTACCTAGCAGGACTTAGTATCGGGATTAGGATACTGAAGTTTATTTTTTTCCCGAACCTTGAAAATGCAGGCTTAAGACCTAATTTTTTGGTAATTTCAGTTATTAGTTAACAGTACCTCCTGTAGAAACAATTATTTACTTCTATTTCTACTTCCTATAGATATTGTTCTTAAAACTATAGATAAAATATTTAGAATCTAAATTTAGTTTATAAAAAAAATATTTTATATTCTTGACAAGCCAGAAATTTGTGTTAAGATTTACTATTGCCAACTAATAAAGCGAATAAGTATGTTGCTTCAAGACAAACAAATGACTGCACAAGATTTCATGTCCCTACTGGATGAGATTATTGAAAAACAACATTTACTTAAGCACACATTCTACCAAATGTGGAATCAAGGAAAATTATCTTTAGAAATGTTGCAGGAGTACGCTCAAGAATATTATCTACAAGTTCATTATTTCCCTACTTATATTAGTGCTACTCATGCAGCTTGTGATGATTTAGAAATTCGTAAAATGCTTTTAGAAAATCTGATTGAAGAAGAAATGGGAGCAGCAAATCACCCTGAGTTATGGTTACGTTTCGCTGAAGGTTTGGATGTAAAAAGAGAAGCAGTTAAAGAGCGGGAACATTTAGCAAAAACTAAGGAATCTGTAAGTATTCTCAAGGAATTAGCTCGGAGTGAAAATCCGGCTAAAGGTTTAGCTGCTCTTTATGCTTATGAGTCACAAATCCCTGAAGTTGCTACTACTAAAATCGCTGGTTTAAAAGAGTTTTATGGAATTGATTCTGAAGCAGCTCTATCATTTTTTAAAGTACATGAAAAAGCTGATGAAATTCACAGCAAAGTTACAAAAGAAGCATTAGTAAAACTATGTGAAACTGATGCTCAGAAACAGGAAGCATTGACAGCAGCAGCAACAGCTGTGGATGCTTTGAATTTATTGCTTGATGGTGTTTATGAAGAATATTGTCAAGCTCTGAATTAATTGTTAATTAATATCTTGAATAATTAGCTCACTAAATAGGGACTAGAGGTTTTGTATACCTACTTCTAGTCCCTATTATTGGTAGTGCTAAAGAAGTAATGATGAATATTGGAAAATAGGAAATAATGGAGGCACTTGATATTTATAATATCCTTATATCCTTACTATTTTAGGACCACAATATTATTTAATTTATAGCTTGTTAACAGCTCCTTGAGGAATTTTTCCTGATAAAACTTGCAAAATATTTTTGGCTGCTTCAAAAGAAATGTCATGACGAATTTCATCAATAGCAGAACCAAGATGAGGAGTCAAAAAAGTCTGATTTTTTTCAGTTATTAATGTATTGCAAATCTCTTGAGGACGATGAGGGATAGCCCAATCTTCCATCTCAAACACATCAGCAGCATATCCAGCTAAATGTCGCGATCGAATTGCCTGGGCTATGGCTTTCTCATCTACAACCGAGCCCCGACAGGAATTAATCAGGAAACTTTTTGGTTTCATCTTGGCTAAAGTATCTTGATTAATAAGATGATAGGTATCAGGAATTAATGGTACCATTAACACTACATAATCACTAATCTTTAAGAGTTCTTCTAAAGAAACTCTAGAAATTTTCCAAGCAGTTTCTTGTTCTACAGATAAGGGAATAGGATCGCTGTAGAATAAATTCATGTTAAAACCTACTAATCTTTGGGCTAAAGCTTTTCCTAATTTTCCCATCCCCACAATTCCTAGAGTTTGATTTAATAATCCCCTACTATAAAGTTTTGGTTTCCATCCTTGAAACTGACCATCACGAATTAGGCGATCGCCTTCTAACATTCGACGAGCTAATCCCAATAATAATCCTACAGTTAATTCTGCTGTGGGTGCTGCTAATAAATCGGGAACAATTGTGAACCAAATACCTCGTTTTGTACAAGCATCTATATCAAAATTATCATACCCTCTTAAAGCTCCTGCAATAACTTTTAATTTAGGACAAGCATCTAAAAAACTCGATTCAATATAGTCAGGCATAAATACCATTAGACCTTCAGCTTCTTTTGTTCGATTGATAATTTCTTCATGAGATAATGTGTCTTGAGTTTGATTGAGAATAACTTCACAAGTGGTGCTTAAATAATCAATAACTTGAGGATGAATCCAATGGGTAATAACAACTAACGGTTTTTGAACCATAATAAATTGAAAGAAATTATATTTCCTTTTCCCCAGTAGTAAAAACTAGAGACTTGAACTACTTACTTCAGCTTTAATTGAGATCCTGACGCTGCTATACTCAAGAAAGTGGAGGATTTGGGCTTCATAGCTGTTAGGGTCTTTCTGCTTGGTAGCTCCTGCATATGCGAGATCTACTCTCTTCAGGTCAAAAGCCCGCGACCCAGACTGACACTGCCTGGCCAGCAGCCAAAATGTTTATACTCGCGTTTATGTTCCTTTCCTCAGCATAGCTGAGGTCAGTTTGTAGCCCACTCGTTCTTGGTGTTCATACTAACCTTGAGTTCTGCCAGCTAAGGCTAAGTTGATGAGGTAACGAAGCAGCCCAAGATTATTCTCAGCAGACTAACAGTGCTGAGGAGTGGGGTACAGTCTAAATTTGTATGCTTT
Source organism: Trichodesmium sp. MAG_R02 (assembly GCA_023356605.1). GTDB lineage: Bacteria > Cyanobacteriota > Cyanobacteriia > Cyanobacteriales > Microcoleaceae > Trichodesmium. Next base: position 11,412 of record JAKQYE010000102.1, read on the forward strand.
TTCAACCATCTGCAGCCTACTTTTCAATATTTACATTCTAACAGATTATTGGTAAAACTGCAAGATTAATTGGCATTCATCCTGACCCTCCCCTAAGGGAGAGGAGGGTTCTTCTGGCAATATTTAGATAAACTTTTGACGTAAATAGTTACTTAAACTATCAACTAAAGTAACCATAATTAGCACAACCAATAATAGTGCAGAAACTTCCTTATATTTGAGTAAACGTAAAGCTCCAATAATTTCAAACCCAATACCACCAGCTCCTACAGCACCTAATACCATTGAGGCTCGAAAATTGTATTCCCAACGGTAAAAAGTCAGGTCAGCAATTTGAGGAAAAATTTGAGGCAAAATGCTATGAAAAATAATTTGTAAATGATTAGCCCCCACAGATTTTGCAGCTTCAATAGGAGAATTATCGGTATGCTCTATAGCCTCAGCCAAAAATTTTCCCACCATACCAATTGAATGAAATCCTAATGCTAATACCCCAGGAAGTGTACCAAATCCAACTGCTGCTACAAAAAGTATTCCTAGAATTAATTCAGGAATTGCCCTAGCTATATTCAGAATCATTCTTGATAGGAAATAAACGACAGGGTGAGGTGTGGTATTACGAGCAGCTCCTAAAGAAAGGGGGAGAGAAAGAGTAATAGCCATACCTGTACCAGCAATACTCATAGCAATAGTATCAATTAAAGGTTTAATCCAGTCTGGAGCGCGACTAAAATCTGGCGGTAACATTTCTCCAAGCATCCCAATTAAATCAGGAACCCCCTCAGATAATCGTTGTCCATCAAATAATCCAACAGTCCCAAAACTGACCAAAATAACACCTAATAACGTCAATGTTTTAGTCAAAGAAATATACCAACTTCTCTGTTGTTGACGGAGCAAACTATCAAACTTATTAGTAGTAATTGTCATGTCTATTAAAGAGGATTTTCAAGTGAAATTCACTAATTTTTATGAGGTTTAGCTGGCTATTTACTATCTTGAGGAAAATTAAGTTCTAGCACTTTTCCTAAGTTTCTTATCACATCATAATCTTGATCTGTAACTGATTTAAATCCATCTGCCTTAAATGGTTTTAGTATTGCCTCATCTTCTAACTCTAAAAATGCCTTTCGAATTTGTGTTTTAAGTTCTGGATCTAAATCCGAACGCATTGTCCAAGGATACTGAGGGAAAGGTTTAGATTCAGCAATAACAATTACCTTATTTTTATCAATTGTGCCCTTTTCAATTAAGCCCATGAAAATGGGTTTACTCAACCCTCCCGCTTCTGCTTTTCCATTGGCAACAGCAACAGCAACGGCATCATGGGCACCCACAAAAACTTCTTCATAATTTTCTCCAGCTTTTAATCCTTTTTCCTTTAACATTGACTTAGGAATTAAATGACTAGAAGTAGAGGCTTGATCCCCATAGACCATAATTTTTCCTTCGATTTTTTCATAGGAATCAATTCCTGATTCGGCATTACCAATAACTAGGGCTTGATAAGTGTTTTTTCCATCTTTTTCTAAAGCAACAAAGGGTTCAATATTACTTTTAGTTTTCGCTAAAACGTAAGATAATGGACCAAAATAGGCTAAATCTAAACGCCCTTTACTAGCTACTTCAATCATAGAAGAATAATCAGTACTGACAAACAATTCAATATCTCTATTTAGTTTATTTTCTAAATAGGTCTCAAGTCCTTTATTATTTTGAATGACAGTAGCTGCAGATTCATCTGGTAATAATGCAACAACTAATTTACTAGGTTTTGTCTGCGATGTTTCACTCTCAGGATTACTACAACTAACTAAACTCAAGCAAGCTAAAAAAAACAGTGTAAAAACATTTTTTTTGAAGATATAAATTAACATAATCTTTCTTTGATCAAAAATTAATTGGTTATCAGTTTCTAGTATTTCAGTCCCAGTCTAATCCGCGAATAGCTATAAAGCTTTGACAGTTCTAGATTTAAATTTTTTTTTAGGTGCTGTCAAAAATAAGGATATTAATTTACTTCACAAATATAGATTGTACAAGATAATTGTAGCTTCTGTCAAGTAATTATAACCCCCTTTTTTTTCAAGTTCTCATAGACCAATACGGTTTAGATAAGACCAAAACTATCATGAGATGGAACTATTAGATGAGCTTTTCAGATTACAGAATTGCCAAAAAAAATCCTCGAGTGAACCGTATTGTTTTATGGATAATATTTACGTAGTATTACTTATGGGATTATTAGGCTAACGTTTGATAGAGTTTTTCAAGTTGGTGTTTTCTGATTTCTGAAGAATTACTATCAAAGACAATTGTCCCTTTACCTAATCCAATAACGCGCTCCGCATATTCTAAAGCTAAATCAATTTGATGTAAACTGATTAAAGTCCCAATTCCATCTTCTTGAGAAATCTTGCGTAAATTAGATAAGACTTGATGAGAACTGGCAGGATCTAAACTAGCGACCGGTTCATCAGCTAAGAGAAATTTAGGTTTTTGGGCTAAAGCGCGAGCAATTCCTACTCGTTGTTGTTGTCCTCCACTTAAAGCTTTCACAGGTGTTAAAGCCTTGTCTAATAAGCCTACTCTTTCTAGACAATTTAAGGCAATATACTGATCTGTTTTAGGAAGAGGAAATAAACTTTTCAGGGTAGAATGATAACCTAAACGACCTACTAGAACATTTTTCAGAGCAGTTTGCTGAGGAATTAATTGATGTTGTTGAAAAATCATTCCTGTGCTTTGACGATGTTTTTGTAATGTTTTAGGGTGATGTAAATTACCATTACCTTCAATAATCACTTGTCCACTGGTGGGATAAGTAAGAAAATTTATACAGCGTAAGAGGGTAGATTTTCCAGCCCCAGAAGACCCTAAAATGACAGTGAATTCCCCTTGATTAAGTTCAAGAGAAATGTTATGTAAAGCTACTATGCCATTTGGGTAAGTCACCCCCAGATTATTCAGAGATATCATAATGCTTGATAGGTTAAATGATTAATTAATTTTTTCTAGACCTTATTTTTATTCTTAATATCTGCTCAAGTATATTTTATAGTCCACATTCCGTATTTCAGTCTATACTACATAAGGTTACAAAAAACTATCTATATAATTAAGTATAATTACTTATAATATTTAGTAACTGTAAGTGAGATCATAAATCTGATGATTCTGTTTTCATTTAAAATAAACAGGACTTACGCAGTACCGCTATATATGGTGTATAAATTCATCTTTCTCAAGAGATTGCCACTATAATTAGTGCCGTTGCGTAAGTCCTGATAAAAAATAAGAAATAACAGTTAAAAATATAGACCACTTAGGCATAGTTATAGGACTAATTGATGAGATAGGAATAGAGGAAATAATTAACCAAAATTTAGGAGCAGATAATCGAGAAATAATTACTGCGGGACAAGCAATTAAAGCTTCAATTATAATTATAAATGGTTTAGGCATGGTATCACGTCCTTTATATTTGTGAGGATCAATTCTTTGAATATCAAGCTGTAGAAAAATTATTAGAAGTACTAAGTGTTAATATTTCAGGACTTACGCAGTGCCGCCATATATAGTGCATTTTTGACAATAAATTCAGATATTTACACTACAAGCAGTACCTTTACGTAAGTCCTGTATTTAAACGATGATCAAATCGGTAGATTGATTGATATAATTTATAAATCAGGGTTAACAAATCTATTTATAGAAATAGGATTATCAGTTATAAAAAATTTTAATATTGAGACTAAATATGTTCATTTCATTTACAGTTCGAATATAATCAAATTTAAAAATCTGAAAATAATCAACAAAAACCAAGATTAATTACAAAAGGATATTCTCGCGACCATCCACCAGCTCTAAAACAATTAGTATGAGATTTAGTTGTCAGTAGTGATAGTGGAATACCATTGTTGATGAGAGCTGAGTCATAGAAATAAATCAGATAAAAAAGTATTTGGTGAAATTTTAACCGAGCTCAAAAAACAGATAAAACTAGATATAGCAATCCTAAATAGGTCGCAACAGATATGATAATAATAAAATATCCAATTCCCTAGACAAAAAATGAATATTTTAGATGAACTAGACAATTTTATAAATCAAACATACATAGTCAAAAGAAATAAAAATATCCTAGACAGTCAAAATGATTTTGTAGGGAAAATTCTACCATAAAGTTAAATAATTATTAAATGTTTCTCACAGCTTTATTAGGGAATGGAAAAATCAAGCACTGTTTCATGGTGTAGCAAGTTTAAAGCTTCAATATGGAGGAAAAAAAAGGTTACTTAAAGGCGGTCGAAAAAAAATCAAATAATTGAGTATATGAGGGCACAAAATCACCTAAGATTGTCAGATTTACAAAAATTTTTAAAGAAGCAATATGATGTAGTTATAATGTCTTATAAAGTTATTATAATTTACTCAAAGAAGCGGGAATAAGTTGGAAAAAAACTAAAAATAGCAATCCTGCTAAAAATGATGAATTAGTCAAAGCAAATAAAAAATAAATAGAGGAAATATTGACCAAATTGCAACCATAAATAAAAGCTGAAAAGCTTGCATTGTTTATGGTTGATGAACGTAATCTATTATGGGGTTCTCTATAGCAATTCTATTTTGTTCGTGACAAAAATTCTACTACTTTTTAGGGAACAGGGAAAAGGGAACAGAGAATAGTTAAGAGTTTTAAAAATTTTATTTACTTTTTTATTTTTCGCAACCTATGGGCGGACTGCTATATAAAGCTATACTTGGGGAAGAACAGATAAAAATGAAAAATAAAGACAAAATTTAACCAAGAGTCTCAGAGAGAGAAACAAGAAATTTAGTAGCTTGTCGATTTATTTTAGCCATAAATATTGAGTTATATTCAGAAGTACAAAGTCCTGAAATACAATGCAGCCTTTCGACTTAGGGATTTTTGGTACAACTCTCACCCCGTGAGAGTAAATACACTTACCAATAGTAATAAACCAATCTACACTGCCCACCAGTCTTCTAACTTGTATAAATAAGACTATTTTGTTTTGCTCATAGTTTTTAATTACTTAAAAGTATTTCTCTTAAAAAATATTTCAATTGAGCAAAGTTTAGAAATTTTATTTATATTTTTTTAATCTATGCTCCATTCCTCAATAAAGTATCTACAAAATCAGGAATTACGCCATGGAACTAACTCTAATGTAAATATCTGAAATAATCACAGAAAATACACAGTAGTATTGATTTCTATCTATTCAAGTAGAAGTTCACTTCTGAGTTGTAGGTAGTGCTATAAATCTATTTATAGATACCCTCCTAAACACGAGTTGCTCTATTCGCAGTATTTTGTTCTACTTCTCTAGCTTTTTTACCACGCCAAAGTAATCTTATTGGTGTACCTGTAAATCCTAAATGTTGGCGAAATTGACTTTGAATATAACGCCGATAATTATCAGGAAAACGCTTAGGATCATTGACAAATAATGCAATTGTTGGTGGTTTACTTGTTACTTGAGTTCCATAATAAATTTTACCTTGACGACCTTGACGGTTAGTAGGGGGAGAATTCCAACTAATTGCTTCTTCTAATACTTCATTAATTACAGAAGTTGTCACCCGACGTTGATATTCATTAGCTGCATTATCTATCAAATCTATAATTTTCTCTACTCGTTTTCCAGTTAATGCACTAACAAAAATCATCTCTGCCCATTCCACAAAATATAATCGCGACCTTACTTCCTGTTCATAAGTGTAAATAGTATAAGTATCTTTTTCTACAGCATCCCATTTATTCACCACAATAACACAGGCCCTACCATCTTCTATAATCCGATTTGCTAATTTTTGGTCCTGTTCTGTTACTCCATCTAAAGCATCAATTACAAACAGAACAACTTCAGCACGACGAATAGCTTTAAAAGCTCGGTTAATCCCAAAAAATTCTGCCCCATACTCGACATTTTTTTTCTTTCTAATTCCGGCAGTATCAATCAAACGATAAGTCTGGCCATTACGTTCTACTATAGTATCAATAGCATCTCTTGTCGTACCAGAAATAGGACTAACAATTGCACGTTTTTCCCCAATAAATGAATTTAATAAACTCGATTTACCAACATTTGGACGACCAACAATTGCTATTTTAATTTCATTATTTTCAGGAATTTCTCCTACGTTTGGTAAATAAGTAATTAAATCGTCCAACAATTCCCCAGTACCATTGCCATGAATACCAGAAATAGGATAAGGTTCTCCTAAACCTAATTCCCAAAACATAGCAGCCTGGGTTAGTCCTTCTGTTATGGATTCGCATTTATTGACTGCCAGGAGGGTCCGAACAGGTTGTTGACGGAGCCATTGGGCAATTTCTTCATCTCCTCCGGTAATGCCTGTTTGTCCATCTACCACAAAAATTGCCACACTTGCTTCTGCCAGAGCTGCCAGAGCTTGTTCGCGAATTAGGGGTAAAAATTCTGTGTTGTCCTCAAATACTAAACCTCCTGTATCTACAACTTGAAACTCTCGGTCTTGCCAATATGCATTACGATAGGTGCGATCGCGAGTTATTCCTGGTTCATCATGGACAATGGCGTCTTGACTTTCGGCCAAGCGATTGACAATTGTGGACTTCCCCACATTTGGCCTGCCAATAATAGCTACAATAGGTAAGGGCATAGTTAGTTTTAATTAATTTAGGTAAATCAAAAATATTCAACTTTTAATTATAGCAATAATTTAATGATTTTAACCAATAAAAAATCTGAGCATCCCCATCAAAAAATATCTTAATAATAGGACTTACGCAGGCAAACTGAGAAACTCTGTTTCTCGTAGATATTTATGTGTAAAAAAAAAATAATTTACTGTCTTAACCGGGTTTCTTTGCCTAAGTCCTGAATAATTTAAATAGGTGCACTCTTAACTAAATGGTAATTGAAATTCTAAATAATTTATTTTTAGCAAAAAAAAAGTTTAGGGAATCTCCACAGAAAGGTTATTTGAAAAGAATTATTTAATTTATGGAGATGTCTGCCTGTTACCTGTTTGTTGATATTTGACAACAACTATGAAAACGAGATAAGAGCAACTCCCAACCTACACGAGCAAAGCGAGCTTGCCAGTACATCCCGAAAGTAGTGGGCACTAACCAACTCACAGGCAAATGTCCAGCGGGGGCACTGATATCAAAAATTATATTGTCATAATTTAACCAGCGATCGCCTATACGCCATCCAACTATTTTTGCTAGTTCAACGTAGTTCCCTTGAACTTGTTGATAAATATTATTGATAACCCCGAAGCCAAAACGTTTTTGACTATATTGAAGCCAAAGTCTATCAATTATAATTAAATCATTACAGGAAAATTTCTCAATATCTTGCTGAGTTAGGAGCAAGTTGTCTCTTTTATCTGCACCTGCTATCATTAACATAACTCGTCTAGTTTCTCGATCTGCTTCTTGCCAATTTTTTGTTACTAATAAATTTTGCAGTTGACTGAATTTGTTACTCATGGTATATTCCATCATGAATTTGTGTAATGAACATCTAGGCTTTTAAAGAATGGGCAATGGGGAAGAGTTTAGTAAATTTTTATCTATTTTTACATTTTTAAAAGATGGTCTAGGACTGCTTGCTGTAGGAATACCAGATAGGTTATCATAAAAATAAAAATCCTATTTAACTTTTTGGCTGAAGTTAGGATCCAGGAGTTAGGACTCAAGAGCCATAATTTCAAAGGTTTTCAGTTCAAATTAACTGTGACAAAAATTATCACAACTAGTTGAGGATTTCTATATATAGCATTTATTAAGCTAATACTTATCTAAAGTGCGTATTAATAAGCTATAATGATCGAATGATCGAATGATCGAATTCATAATTTAGAAGTTTTTTTTATCCATAGTGGCATACAATCAATTTGTCGTTTAAATGCACAAAAGCTTAGGTTAATGAAATACATTAATTTTTATTCTTTTATTCCCTCAAACATAAAACGAAAAAATGAAACAGAAATTTTCTACCTCATTACTTATGATAATTCCTATAGCCAATCTATAGTAAATATTTAATATGACCATATATTTGTCAGGATTAATTTCAGAAAATAGTATAACAAATCAAGGGATATCTAACTAATTGTGGAAAGATTAATATCAGCATTGGGATTAATAGTTTTTATAGGTTTAGCTATTCTGTTATCGGCAAAAAGAAATGCAATTAAGTGGCAACCTGTTTTCTGGGGAATAGGCTTACAACTATTATTTGCACTGCTAATTTTAAAAAGCAAAACAGGCTTAGAAGTGTTTAAATTTATTGCCGATATAATTAGTCAGTTACTCAAATTTTCTGATGCCGGGGCCAAATTTGTCTTTGGAGAAAACTATCTCGAGCACCTTGTGGCCTTCCAGATACTACCAACAATTATCTTTTTTTCTTCATTAATTACCATCTTATATCACTATGGAATTTTGCAACAAGTAGTCAGAGCATTTGCATGGATAATGTTGAAAACCATGAAAACTTCTGGCGCAGAGTCTCTGGCTTGTTCGGCTAATATTTTTGTGGGGTCAACAGAAGCACCGTTGATGATTAAACCTTATGTGAAAACTATGACCAACTCAGAATTACACGCAGTGATGACAGGTGGTTTTGCCACAGTCGCTGGAGGAGTATTGGCAGCTTATATTTCTTTTGGAGTACCTGCCGAACATTTGATCGCTGCCTCGGTAATGTCAGCACCTGCAGCATTGGCAATATCAAAAATATTGTTGCCAGAAACAGAAGAGTCTCTGACTGCAGGAACCGTAAAGCTAGAGGTAAAGCAGACTTATGCAAATGTTATTGATGCTGCAGCAGTAGGTGCTAAGGAGGGAGCAAAATTGGCTGTCAATGTTGCAGCAATGTTGATTGCTTTTTTAGGGTTGGTGGCCATGGTAAATGGACTATTGGCATGGATAGGTGCTGGTGTGGGGTGGCCTCAGTTATCCTTGGAGTGGATTTTTTCCTTATTATTTGCTCCTGTTGCTTGGTTGATGGGAGTACCTTGGGGAGACTGTGGTCAAGTGGGGGTATTGTTGGGTAAGAAAACAATTTTGAATGAATTTATTGCTTATTTAGATTTAAAGACACTGATTGAAAATGCTCAAAAAGGTGATATGGTAAATGTTATTTCTGAGCGATCGCAAATTATTGCTACTTATGCTTTATGTGGGTTTTCTAATATTGGTTCCATTGCTGTACAGATAGGTGGAATTAGTACTATTGCACCATCACGACAGATTGATTTAGCAAAATTGGGAGTTCGAGCAATGATTGGTGGATCTATTGCTTGTTTTATGACAGCTTGTATCGCAGGAATTTTGTTGTAGAGTATTGATTTAATCCTAAAATAACGATTTAATACGTTAAAAAGCATACCATTCTACTGGAAATACCCATAAATAAAATCCATCACAACTAAGCTAAAACTGAATAATAAGCAGAAAAGCCTGATAGCTCAACAGGTAGGTTACTCACGGCTGTCTAGAATGCAATATCTAAATCGCAATAAAGAGATAGGTTCTGCTAACTGGAAAAAGACACAACTAAAAATAGCTAGATTGTATGGAAAAGTAAGAAACATCCGTAAAGACGCACTTCATAAATTGACAACA
>JAKQYE010000103.1 GCA_023356605.1 Trichodesmium sp. MAG_R02
TTACAGGTAGATGCTGAATACACTTACGCAAACTTTCCTTCAAATACTCAGTAGTAGGAATACTCGGAGAGTGAACGTCATAAACTCCTGGTCCAACCTGAGCAGGATAACTAGCATCAGTCAGTTGCATTAAAGTCTCATTATTACTACGACTATCCTCAATAGAAATTACGTCGGCATCCAATTGCTTAATAGATTCCATAATGTCGCCGAATTCAGAGTAACACATATGAGTATGTACCTGAGTTTCTGGTTGAGCGATCGCTGTGGATAAACGAAAGGCATCAACTGCCCAACTCAAATATTCATCCCAACGCTGTTGTTTTAGTGGCAAACCTTCCCGCATTGCTGGTTCATCTACTTGAATAAAAGCAGCACCTACCTTCTCTAAATCTTTCAGTTCTTCGCGAATAGCTAGTGCTAATTGGAATGCCTGTTCTTTGCGAGAAATATCGGTGCGGGGATAAGACCAATTCAACATGGTTACTGGTCCGGTCAACATCCCTTTTACTGGTTTTTCAGTTAAAGATTGAGCAACTTCAAATTCCCGAGTTGTCATTGCATAAGGGCGATAAATATCACCAAAAATAATTGGCGGACGTACATAACGACTGCCATAACTTTGTACCCAACCATGAGTAGTAAAAGTATAACCATCTAACTGTTCGCCGAAGTATTCTACCATGTCAGAACGTTCAAATTCTCCATGGACTAAAACATCCATTCCCATCCCTTCTTGTAGCCCAATACAATAGGCAATATTGGCATCAATTTGCGCTAAATATTCAGATTGAGTCAGCTCGCCTTTTTTATAACGTGCCCGTAATTTTCTAACTTGTTTAGTCTGTGGAAATGAGCCGATAGTTGTCGTGGGAAAAGCAGGTAATTTTATTTGATTATCTACTCTTTCTAAATAAGACACGCTCCGGCTAAAGTCTGTTTCTTTCAGCGCTTCAATTTGACTTTTTAATTTTTCATTTGCAGGGCTAAATTTCTAAAATTCTTGCCAGTATATTTCGATTTTTTCGATCTCTGACTTACTACTTTCCCCAGTCAACGCTTTTGATAATAAAACTGTCTCTTCTAGTTTTTGCTCGGCAAAACTTAATACATTTCGCAGTGCTTCTGGCAGTTTTACCTCCCGTTTAACATCATAGGGGACAAATTGTAAAGAAGCAGAAGGCTGTACAGAAATATTAGGAACAATCCCTTTTAATTCCTCTAATAAAGATACTACTTTTTGAGGACGAATCCGCCAAATATTTCGAGCATCAACTACACCAGCACCCAGAGTTTTATCTGCTGGAAAACCATGACTTTTAATTAGTTCTAAATTTTTACCCCGAGTCAAGTCTAGGCTAATAGATTTTACTGGTAATTTCATCACCCAAGGATAGGTTTCTCCCAGGTCATCAAAGTAGGTGACAAGATGAATATTTAATCCCACTTTTGCTAATTCAGTATAAGTGGTCTCTAACTGTTTTCTGAGATTAGGAGCATCGCCGAACACTAAAGCAGGTTCGTGTAATTGTATTTCTGAAATTCCTAACTGTTTTAGTTGGGTTAATAACTCGCTGTATAGTGGTAATAGTTGAGCGAGAATCTTGTCAAATTCTACAGATTCTAAACGACTTAAACGGAGAAAAGTAACAGGACTGATAATAATAGGAACTGCACTTTCGCCGATTATTTTTTTTGCGCGTTTTACAGTTTCTAAGAAATCAGAAAAATCTGCTTTGGGAGTAATATCTGGTGTAATTTCTGGCACTAAATAGTGATAGTTTGTATCAAACCATTTAGTCATTTCTAATGCTAGAATACCATCTTTTCCTCGTGCCATTGCAAAGTAGCATTCTAAATTTTGGAATTGTTGAAAACGCTTGGGAATTATTCCGAAACGATAACTCCAATCTAAGATCTGGTCGTAGAGAGTAGCGTCACCAATACCGATTCGTTTGATACCTGCTTTGGCTTGGGTTTGCCAACTTGTTTCTTCAATTTCTCGGACGGTTTTGAGCAATTCGTCAGCACTAATTTTTTGCTGCCAAAATGATTCGAGTGCTTTTTTGACTTCGCGGTTTTTACCTATGCGGGGATATCCCAAGGTTGATGTTGATATTGACATAGTTTTTATTGATTTCCAGTAAGTTGGATTGATTTATCTGAGGTAAAGCGTCTGTGAAGACTCCCTCAGATTGGGGAAATTAAAAGTTAAAAGTTAAAACTCAAAGGTCAAAAATAAGATTTATAGACTTGAGACTGGGTTTGAGCAGTGTTATCTATCAATTACAGTAGATTCTAGGTAAAGGTCCTAGTTGTTGGACAAATATTCTAAATTGGTCTTCGGTAAGTTCCCTACTGTTAACAGATACATCAAGCCCAGCAGTTCCCGGTAAATGTAGGGAAAACTATTCATAGTAATATGAGGGCAGAACCATCAACATTGGCGGTATCTCCCAATGCTTTGAGGAATATCCCCAAAGCGCCATTCCAATCTCTCGGCATTGAGTGACCGCATTGCGGACATTTAAATGCTTTGAACCTCCTAAGTTTTGATGAAGATGGCGGCAATAGTACAGCTGAGAGGATGGCTAAAATTCTCCTGTGACTACATCTTGCACTATGCTGCTATCAGCTAGTTCATTACTACTTTGAAAAATATTGAGGTCTTCAAAAGTTATTCCTCCTAATAAACCAATGGCATTTTCTTCTGGATTAAAAGTCAGTAGTTAAGTCTGCTTGGTTAATATATGGGTCTCCCGTTGATGGTTGATTTTGTCGTTGAAGAACAAAATTATCGAAACCCTCTCCCACAGTTAAGGTGTCTGTACCTACATCACTTAAATATTGTCGCTCCCAAGGTCTCCAGAGAGATTATCGCTCTCTTTAGCACCCCGCAGCGTGTCTTCACCAGCATTATCGCTCTCTTTAGCACCCCGCAGCGTGTCCTCGCCAGCACTTCTGTCGAGAATATCGTTGCCTTGGTTGCCATTGATTAAGTCTCCATTTTCTAGACCGTTTATTGTGTCATCTCCTGCTAAATCATATATTTGTTTTCCCCCGAACTACCTATGAGGAGTTGACTATTTTCTGTTCTTATTATTGTTGCCATTTTATTTCTTTTTAAATTTATGCAAGACTTTCTATGGCAACTTCCTTTCTAATACCAAAGCAGTTGCGATCGCGATTAATCCCACCGTTAACTATCACTCTTATTACTTATTTTTATGTTTTAACAGTAGATTCCGAAGCACTTTTTGCACTTTTCCTCAACTTTTCAGTTGTTATTTTTTTATTCTTATTGAAGAAGGCAAAAGGGAAAATTGCATAGAGGAAACTCCCGCCCCAAGAAGCTTTAACCACGGTGACCATGGTGGGGTATTAAATCCACGAAAGAAAAGATAATTGCTAATTTACTTCTTTTCGAGTAGTAGCTGTTTCCCAGAGTTTGGTTTAAATAAGTTCTGTCTAAATACCTGTAGCGAAAGGTTCTTATTTAGGGCTAATTCCCTTTTTGTCAATACTATATTAGTCATCATCCATACCTCGTAGATGTTTGATAAAGTTACCATTCAATCGGCGGGCATTCTGACTGAGAGATAATAAAAGGTATCTCATCACAGTTGCGGGACAGCGACGGATTTACACCGAACTTTCCCCGTTTCCTCTAATAGCTGGTCTCCATTAGAACCGGTTGATTACAATAATATTAAAACACAGTTACTTAATTAATGCAATACTTTTACAAAATTTTTTTTAGGTATCCCCTCAGTAAATGGGGGTAAGAAGAGAAAAGGTAAAGATAGTGTTTAAGAACTTGTTCTACTTGTCCCACAGTTATTCCCCTGGTTAATATATTGGGAAATAGCATTTCTTTATGCAAGTTCCGCTTTTTCTGGCCGTTGGTGTTTTGCTTCTGCCTGTTGACCTTCTGCTTCTGTTATGTTGGCCAAGCGATCGCAACGAGGTTTTTCTACCTCTACTCTTTTTAACCCACTCAACAACAACAGGACTTACGCAGGCAAACTCCGCAAACCCGGTTTCTGGTAGATATTTATGTGTTAAAAACAATTATTTACTGTCAAAACCTGGTTTTTTGCGTAAGTGCTGAATAAATTATCTTCAGAGTCCCAGCACCGTAAAAACCATGCCTCTAAATATAATCCCTGATAAAACTATCAGGAATCAATCCCAAGTATTATGAAAAAAATATGCTATTATCTATATTAAGTAATAATAAAAAATCTCTCGAATTAAGATGTCAAATTATAAATTAATCAGTCCTAGTTCTGGCAGTAATCATATTGTCAAAAATTAGACTATTTACCCAGGAAAAATAAAAATCCTAGTGCCAAAATTGTCTCTGATAATTTGTCGAAAATAGTCAAATTACAGTAGAAAGATTAAATAATAAGCTAATATGCATTTAAAAAACCTATTAGTAAATTAGAATTGAGGATTAGAAGGGGTTTTTCCCAACGGAGCCATACAATCAGTTTGTCGTTTAAATTTACAAAAGCTTACTAGACATCAAATAACTTCTCGGTAGGCCATAAAGACTTGATCCTTTGCTAAAAAGCTAGAAAACCATTTAGGAGCTATTTGATATTTCATTCATTATTATAATGAAGGGTTGGCGGAGCAAATGTGGCAGCTATATCCCGGCACTGTAATTTTATAACTACACATACAGGACCACCCAAAAAATTACAGTATAAAGGTTATTTCCTTATTTTCCCCAAAAAATATAGAATATTGCATCGTGAAATATAAGAATAAAACTAATGGTAAATTTAAGTAAAAAAATCAACGATATATTATGGGAAATTAAAAATATTATTTTGAAGGAATTACGACAACCTCTTGACCGAGTTGCTATGAGTTTAATTATGGGGATAACTTTATTAATTTGTCTAGTATTTATAAGTGGAGTAAAGGTGTCCCCAAAAGTTAGAGATTTTAGTTGGCAAAATCAAAAGATAGGATTTGAAGATACAGCTTTTATACTAAATTTTAATCGACCTATGAACCATGGTAGTGTTGAGAAAAACTTACACATTGAACCACCTTTACCAGGAAAAACGAGTTGGGCAGGTCGGAGAATGGCTTATACTGTTTCAAAACCTGCACCCTATGGTAATCAATATACTCTCAAATTATCTGGGGCAAAAGAAAAGTTTTATGGTCTAGATACAGGGGAGGCAATGGAGCCTTTTCAAGGTTCCTTTCAAAGTCGCGATCGCGCATTTGCTTATATAGGTCTTCAAGGAGAAGAAAAAGGTAGGTTAGTTTTAATCAACTTAACTCAACAACAACAGCGAATATTGCTAACTCCTCAAAATCTAGAAGTGTTAGATTTTAAATTTTTCCCAGAGGGAAAAAAGATTGTATTTTCAGCAGTCGAAAAGTTAAATGAAGTTCCAAGTCCTTTAGAACAAAAAATATATACTGTAACAACTGGTATTAATCATCAATCTTCAACAGACAAATCAGAGTCTTTAGAAATTGTAGGTAAAATTGAAAAAATTCTGGATAATTTAGAATACCAAAATTTGAAATTTGACCTATCTCTCGATGGTCAAATAATTGTCATTCAACGAGTAAATAGAAAAAATGTATTTAATGCTGGTCCTTGGGTATTAGAATTAGGAAAAGAACCCAGGCCCCTAACAAATAAAGATGGAAAATTTGAAAAGGGGGGAGACTTTTTAATTGCCCCAGATAGCCAAAGTTTAGTGATTTTACAAGGGGAAGGCACATCTATTGTGCCGATATATCCAGAAACAGACTCAGGAGATTTAATATTTTTACCAAAGTTTGGCAGAGTATTAGGCTTTACCAAAGATGGTTCTATGGCAACAATGGTAAAATATAATCAAGATGGCACACGATCACTATATATTGTGACGAATCAAGGTGACGAGAGAGAGATTCTAAAAACTCGTCCTTATGGCAACATTCTTAGTACAGAATTTGACCCGAAAAAAACTATTTTATATTGCTTATTAACCCAAGTATTAGAGAATGGAGAGGAATATCGAGAACAAGCTTATATTGGGGTATTTGATCTTAAGAGAAATTATTTAAGACCTTTAGTAATTTTAGCAAATCAAAGATCAGTTAATATGGATTTATCTCCAGATGGTTTAGTATTATTATTTGACCATATGGCGACAACATTAAACCAAGAGTCAGAACAAAAAAATGGGAAAAAAACTAGTCGTTTATGGATGTTACCTTTAGATTTGGAAATACTAGAGAATGATTCAGACTGGCAACCTCAACCAGAAGAGTTACCTATGACTGGTTTTAATCCTAGCTGGGCACCTTAATCATTCTGAGGGTATGCTTAATATTTGACATCCTCCACGGTCATTAGGCACGGAGAGACAACCGAGCCGTAGCTCCGATGAGGGTTGACGTTTCACCGGCTGCCGCTACTTTGGCAGTAGTCTTACACTTTCGGCATGCCCACCCACGACTAATATATTTCTTGTGAACTAAAAAGTAAGAAGGACATAACCTGTGAAAAAAAATAAACTATAGTCATTTAAAATTATATTGGAAAACTTTTTCTGCACCAAACGCGAGTTATAGCAATAAATACTTGTCTCAATTCTTTATTAAAATGACTGTAAAAAATCCCCCGCTCATGGGCGAGGCTTTAAACCCAATTTTTCGGTAAAAATTTAAAGACAAACAAAAATTGTAATTTTAATCAGGATGAGAATGTAAAGTACGGTAACAATTCCGATCAAAATCTTGAGAAATCTTACCCTAGTTTGACAAACAGTCTAATCTATAGGTTAAAAACGAGGTAAATATTATGAATAATATACAAAAATATCGGCTTAGTTGTACCCTCACCTTCGGTGACATTTATGGCCAGATTATTGTTTGGTTAATAGTAATATTCTTGAGTGTTGCTGGAGGAACTGCCCTTTGGACTAGCAGCAACCAAATCTATGCCCTGGGAGCTATTGCTCTAGTGGTGGTTTTGTCTCTACCATTCCTGCTATTTGCTTTTGTAACTACCTTATTAAATCATATTGAAGTCTCTTCAGTAAACCCTAATGAGGAAGAGCAGCTTGAAACTGTAGTACCTGGTCAGCAAACAGCAACTTTTCTAAGTTAAATATTTTGAGTCTTTATTTTTTCAATTGATTAGGACTTACCCACGCTTCACCAAGCTCCAAACTATGTAGGGGCTTGCTGGCAGTCCCCCTCACTAGAAGGACCTGCCCGTGTCCCAGTCCTGTTGATTAGGAGTCTCAAAGTATAAAAGAACGGTATACAATTAGTAGAATAATTTTATTTTTATAGGGTGCCATAAAGCTGTTTCAAGGCTGACTCAACTATCGGGCCTTTGGGGTTGTTGAGATTTTAACTCAGAGCTGCTAAAAGTTGTTTACCGAAAAATTGGGTTTAAAGCCTCGCCCATAAGCGGGCGACTTTTTAGTTGATTTTTTTTCACTGCAAAAAAGTCCTTGTTGCTTTTTACAGCATTTTTCATGTCGGTCGACCACAGTAGGGACGCCCTTATGCAACGTCCCTACAAGGTTTTGGTTATGGCGATGTGATTCATCAATTTGAAAAGCGCTGTACTTCACAGGAAGTATATTAGTCGCGGGTGGGCTTACACCAGACAAAAAACGGACGGTTCGGCAAGTGTAAGACTACTGCAAAAGTAGCGGCAGCCCATGAAACGTCAAACCGCATCGGAGCTGCGGCTCGGTAGGGTTCCCCGTGCCTTTAGGCCGGGGAGGATGTCAAAAGAATGTGTTAATCAGTTAAATTTCTGCGGTGTTGCCTAAGTATACCATTAATGGGTGGGAATTGGTATAAGGACAAAGCCACTGTAGCAATATTTTCTGAAATTAATTTTACAGGACTTACCCATGGAAATGAAAATATACATCATCTGTAGGGGTTAACGGCTGTTAACCCGTACTAGATAAGTTCTGGGCAAGTCCTGTTTTATATCAGTTTTCATGTCGGTAGGCCACAGTAGGGACGTTTCCCTACGCAACATGAAACGCATTTTTGTTATGTAACGTCCCTACAAAGTTTTGATTATGGCGATGTAGTTCATCAACAGGACTTACGAAGGCAAACTCCGCAAACCCGGTTTCTCCTAGATATTTATGTATTAAAAACAATGATTTACTTTCTTAACCGGGTTTCTTTGCGTAAGTCCTGTAAAAAATACAAAATATTCAAAGTTTCTACTATAACCTGGGTTAGGGTGGGTTAAATGTCTTTTGCATTCTAAGTTTTAGCCGTAAATACACATCCTACAAATTTTGCACTAAATTGATCTTTGTCAGTCTACTACTATAAATGTAAAATGATAGAAGTAGAAAGTTACTTAATATTTACCATGATGTTAGAACATGACATAATTATAGTAGGTGGTGGTCTGGCTGGTAGTCGCGCTGCTGTAGAAATAGCTCGCAAAAATCCTAGTTTAAATGTGGCAGTGGTTGCCAAAACTCACCCTATTCGTTCCCACTCTGTCGCTGCCCAAGGGGGGATAGCAGCTTCCCTCAAAAATGTAGATACAGAAGATAGTTGGAAAGCTCATGCTTTTGATACTGTTAAAGGATCTGACTATTTAGCAGACCAAGACGCAGTAGAAATTTTAGCTAAAGAGGCACCAGATGTAATTATTGATTTAGAACATCTAGGGGTATTATTCTCCCGGTTGCCAGATGGACGCATTGCCCAACGCGCTTTCGGCGGTCACTCCCACAACCGCACCTGTTATGCTGCGGATAAAACTGGTCATGCTATTCTCCATGAATTAGTAAATAATCTTCGCCGTTATGGGGTATATATTTATGAGGAGTGGTATGTAATGCGCTTGATATTGGAAGACTCTCAGGCAAAGGGTCTGGTTATGTATCACATTTTGGATGGGGAAATAGTTGTACTCCGAGCAAAGGTCGTAATGTTTGCTACTGGTGGTTATGGTCGGGTATTTAATACAACTTCTAATGATTATGCTTCGACTGGGGACGGTTTGGCTATGGCGGCAATGGCAGGGTTGCCTCTTCAAGATATGGAGTTTGTCCAGTTTCATCCCACTGGGTTATATCCAGCAGGAGTTTTAATTTCAGAGGCAGTAAGGGGTGAAGGTGCTTATCTGATTAATAGTGATGGCGATCGCTTTATGGCAAATTATGCCCCTAGTCGCATGGAGTTGGCACCTCGCGATATTACTTCCCGCGCTATTACTTTGGAAATTCGCGCTGGTAGGGGAATTAATTTGGATGGTAGTGCGGGAGGTCCCTTTATTTATCTTGATCTGCGACATATGGGTCGGGAGAAAATTATGAGTCGGGTACCTTTTTGTTGGGAGGAGGGTCATCGTCTTTTAGGTATTGATGCGGTGAATGAACCCATGCCAGTACGCCCGACTGCTCATTATTCTATGGGTGGCATTCCTACCAATACTGATGGTAGAGTCTTGGCGAGTCGGGATAGTTTGGTGGATGGATTATTTGCTGCGGGAGAATGTGCTTGTGTTTCGGTACATGGGGCTAACCGTTTGGGAAGTAATTCTTTGTTGGAATGTGTGGTTTATGGACGACGTACTGGAGCTGCGATCGCTGAGTTTGTTGAAGGTCGGAAGTTGCCTGATATTGAGGAGGAACGTTATTTAAAGGAAGCTCGGGCCAAAATTCAGGGGTTGTTAGACCACTCTGGAGAATATCGCATTAATTTTTTACGGGAGCAGTTTCAGGATGCAATGAGTCAACATTGCGGTGTGTTTCGGTCCCAGGATTTAATGGAGCAGGGGTTTGAAAGATTGGAGCAGTTACAGCAACAATATCAGCAGGTTTATTTGGATGATCGCGGTAAGTTGTGGAATACGGAAATTATTGAGGCGTTGGAGTTGCGGAGTATTATTGTTGTGGGGGAAACAATTTTAAGTTCGGCGTTGAGTCGCAAGGAAAGTCGAGGGGCTCATAGTCGGGAAGATTTTACCGAACGAAATGATGAGGATTTTTTACGGCACACTTTGGCCTATTATTCCTTGGCGGGAATTGATATTGGTTATCGACCTGTGACAATAAGTATGTTTGAACCAAAGGAACGGAAGTATTGATTTTTTTTTGAGGCAAATATTAGATCATGACTTTGGTGCGGGTAAGTTCTAAGGGAAATCAACAGGACTTACGCAGGCAAACTGAGAAACCCGGTTTATCGTAGATATTTATGTCAGGACTTACGGAACGGCACTATGTATAGTGGCAATATCTTGAAAATGATAATTTTTGGCGCCATATATAGCGGTACTGCGTAAGTCCTGATCAAATGGAAAGACATAAACTCAAAATAGGTAGAAATTAGAGTATTCAAGTGGCAAAAGTTAATTTACTACAAGAAGAAACCGGGTTTCTAAGTCCCACCACCTTACTGACGTACTCACTGTTAGACGTAATGTAAAGTAACGAATAGTGATGAAGACAGGACTTACGCAACAGCACTAGCTGTAGTGGCAATAAATGTAAAATGATGAACTTTCACACCAGATATAGCGCTCCTGTGTAAGTCCTGATTGCCTCTGTGTATCTGATGTTCAGGGAAAGGGCTGTATATACTTTATTATAGGACTACATCAAAGGGCTTTTGAGAAACTATTTTATTTAATATGGGTTTAGTATTAATTGTTATTGTGGCATCTGTTGCTGGACTTTTGTTTGGTTACGACACCGGAGTTATTAATGGAACACAATTTTATTTTAGTAAATATTTCTATTTAGATGCGGCTATGAAGGGCTGGGTGGTGGGAAGTGCATTGCTGGGTTGTTTAATGGGTGCGGCTTTTTCAGGGATTTTTAGTAATAATATTGGCCGTAAAAATTCTCTCATACTTTCGGCTTTATTGTTTACTGTTTCTGCTTATGGCTCAGGACTGCCTGGGTTTTTGCCTCAGTCAGTCTCCCTTTTAGTGATATTCAGGATCATAGGGGGGCTCGGAATAGGTATTGCCTCCATGAATGCTCCTATCTATATCGCTGAGTTATCTCCGCCAAATATTCGTGGTCAAATGGTTACATATTATCAAATGGCGATTGTAATTGGCTTTTTTGTGGTGTTTCTGGCTACCTATGCTATTGGCCAGGGAGGGGAGGAAGTATATAATTTAAATGAAGGCTGGCGATGGATGTTTTGGTCAGAATTAATTCCTTGTTTTTTATTTTTAGGGCTACTGTTGTTGGTGCCAAAAAGCCCCCGTTGGCTGATGCTGAAAGGCCGTGATGGGGAAGCTTTGGATATCTTGAATAAAATACATGGAGAGGAAGCGGCTTGTGCTGAAGTTATGGAGATTAGAGAGTCTCTCGATGGTGGAAAAGTGCTCCCTTTTCAGGAGCTGTTTAAAAAATCAGTATTTCCTATTGTGGTCATCGGCTCGGTAATGTCTGCCTTACAGCAACTTACTGGTATTAATGCTGTGCTGTATTTTGGTGCTGATATTTTTGAAAAGGCACTGGGTTTTGGTCAGGAAGATGTATTGGCTCAACAGATACTTTTGGCTGGTGTCAATTTTCTGTTTACTTTGATAGCTCTGTTTTCTGTGGATAAATGGGGCCGAAAACCTCTGATAATTTGGGGTTGTTTAGGTATGATTGTGGGATTATTGATGGTTGGGTTGACATTAATGATTAATAAGATGGGCATTTTCTCTTTTGTTGGAATACTGATGTTTGTTGGCTCATTTGCCATGTCTATGGGGCCTATAATATGGGTATTACTTTCTGAAATGTTTCCAAGTAGTATCCGGAGTGGGGCTATGTCTATTGCGCTGGCAGTACAATGGGCTATGAATTATCTGGTTTCACAATTATTTCCTATTGTGGTTGAAAGTGATGTTAATTATAATGGTTTCTGGAATGGTTCTCTCCCATATTTTATTTTCATTTTTTTCATTTTAATGACTCTTGGTTTTACTATGAAATATGTTCCTGAAACTAAGGGGATGTCAATGGAGCAACTGGAAAAAATTTGGGGACAAAAGTACGGAGCTATCTCTGTGAAAAGGTGATGAGTGTTGATGATTAAGGTTTTCTAGGTTGATTTGATTATGTTATACTCGAATGGCTTCAATGACTTGAACTAGCTCTAATATGTTGGCTGCATTTTTTAAGTGGTAATTTGGGGGAGGATATTAATTGAGGTATTTGTTTGCTGAGATGGTTTTTTTTGTTAACTAAGCGATCGCTCTTTTCATGAACAGGACTTACGGAGGTAAGCTGTATAAGGTTAGCAAGGCAATGTTCGGACTTTACTCAACATCCAGATTTTCTTCAGGTACCCTAATCTTCGCAACAACCTATGCAATACCTGTAATGAATAATCTTAACATTAATCTTGCCTATCTAACTCTTGATAGGTAAGATAATACTACCTTTTTGTCATAACTTTTATGACACAAAAGATATTCCATACAGTAAATGGTTGGGGAAATGGACATGAGCGGCCCTCTCCAATTTAATTCGGGATGAAATAGAGCAGATAGGAAGCGAGGATAAGACTCAAAAACAAAAGTCCCCTAAAACTTTCTCCACAAATATAAGGGACATACTCAACCGACCAACTCACCAATGGCCTTTTGATGGAAATAACTTCTGGACAGAAATAGTATTTTGTTATTCGCATAAAAATGCTTGCAAGTCTCCAAAAATCATGCTACTCTGAAAATGTCAAAAAAATTAAGCTAACTATGAAATACATTACCCAATAAAAATATTGAATTATTAGCACATTTCCAATATAGGAAACTAGGAAAAATCAAAAAGTTGCAATAACTAATTAATAACAACTAAAATTACCGCAATGGACAGTAATTATTATCAACGTAAAATTTATGCCTTACTCCAGAGCATAACAGTACTATCTCCGCAAACAATAGAAATAGAATGCTTAAAAAATAACCTGGAAAACCTACAAAAATGGTGGAAAAAGTATGGGACAAAATGTGCAGAACTAGCCAAAACATCGGACAGAATTAGCCTGAAATCTAACCCTAATTTTAACTCGACTAATATAGAAGTACGTCATCTAATTAGTGGGCAAGAACAGGAATTAAACTCATCAACGGAAATTGATTATCAACAGTTTCAACCACCTCCAGAAATAGCTGCAGACCCAGAAAAAACATTTTGGTGGCTTTGGCGCTTTTATCCAGAGGAATTAAAAAAACAGCAAGAAAATGCCTTACTAATACCAGTAGATCAAGTTTTACCAGACTGTCCTAATCACAGTTATAATACTACAGTATCAGCATTAGCAGGAGCAATGTTTTCTGATGAAAATACTGACATTCGCCCACATTTATTATTATTTACTTTTTCTCCAGTACAAGAATTTATTAAAGCATCTCGTAAATTTATCGATTTTTGGGCAGGGTCCTATTTATTACATTATTTAGGTGCAAAAATATGTTGGTATATTGCTGAAGAATATGGTCCCGATGCTATTATTACACCCTCATTGTGGGGACAAGAAATTATTGATGCTTTAATTTTCCAAAAGTATCCAGAATTTCAAGGAGCATTTAATAACTATATAAAAGGCGACCCTGTTAGTAAATTTAATGATAATAGATCCGCTAGCCTAAATACAGCAGGTTTTCCTAACTTAGTAACTGCTGTATTACCAGGAAAAGAGGCAGCTAAAGAACTAGGAGAAAAGCTCACAGAAAAACTTAAAAATGATTGGATAGATATTGGTATAAAAGTTAGGGAAGTTATCAAAAAAGAAGTAATAGATTTTGCCAGTAAACCACAAAAAAGAGAAGACTTCTGGAAAGATAACTCTAAAGATTTTTTAGATTTGGAAAACTATAAAAGAGAATTAGAAAAGTGGCAACATGGAGGTAACTGGGAATGGAATAACCTCTGGGAAACACAACTAAACAATACTTGGGAAACCTATTGGACGGTTGTACCTTTGGGGCACCCGGAAAAACCATTAGAAATAAAGAACCATAATAATGATAATTTTGAAGAATGGTTAATAGCACAAACCCAACTATCCCAAACTCGTCAAGACATTCCAACTGAAGCTGAAAAAGAATTCTATGAAAAATTCAATGTTGGTACATGGTGGGGTAGTTTCCAAGGTCGTCTAGGACAGTCTATCCAAGCAGTGAAAAATACTCGCACTTGGCAAATACCTGTGGCCCCTGGAGAACGTTCCACACTTTCTGGTCAGTATAGTGCTGTATATCCTGGTCTCAACTACAATAAATTTCAAGAAGGCGCTGGAATATCTGCTGGAAATATGCGTTTATTCTGGCGAGTTATGGCAAAAGTAGAAATATTTCAGGGTCTATTTAATGGTTCCGAAAAATTGAATGCTCTGGAGTTAACCAAGCGGATGGCTTGGATAGATGGGGGAGTAGCTGAGTCACTGGGTATTGATATTGAACAGAAAAAATCTACTGCCGATGGGCAACCACAAAATACTGATGATGATCATCAAGAACAGTCTAGGTATGAAAAGTTTATTCGCTTTCCTAACCTAACCTCCATTGCAGCAGCACGGTTTGCTTATGACTATCCCCAAAAAGTAGCTGAATATTGGAGATGTTTAAATGAAAAAATGAAACAGTCTAGTTTTACTAACAAACAAAAGAAAATTTTTCGTGGCAAAACCCGTCGACCTTTTCAAGTCGCTAAAACTGATAAAGAGTTAGATACAAAACTAGGAGGTAATGTTTATAATGGGGTGATGTTTTCTAGCAAGTGGTTAGCTGAGGATATGAGTCTGGAAAAAGACCAAATATCTGAGTTACGAAATATTGTAGAGAAAACTCACAAAGAATGTGGTTTTGGGGAGAGCAGTCCTTCAGACTGGTGGGTAATAGTTCTCGGGGATGGAGATAATATGGGTAAATATGTCTCTGGTCGTAAGTTGAAACCATATGAAGAGTATATTAATAAAAAAGCTGTTGAGCAAAAACAATGGCAAGAAATAGAACAAAAATTTCCAGATTTTCTCCTGACTCGCAAACGCATGGGACCAGCAACTCATGTGGGTTTGAACCGTGCTCTTTTGGACTTTTCTAACCGCCTAGTACCTTATTTAACTCAGGAAAGATGTTGTGGACGGGTGGTTTATAGTGGGGGAGATGATGTTATGGCAGTTTTGCCGGTAGAAGACTTGCCCGAGTATTTACGATCGCTCCATGCTGCCTGGCAAGGAGGAGAAGACTCGAATTTTGAAAACAAAGGAGGTTATTGGTTTCCCAAACATGAAACAGTTAATTTTTCTAGTTTAGAGTCTCGTCCTTATTTTACCATGGGAAAAGAGGCAACGATGAGTATAGGTATTGTTATTGCTCATAAAAGCGTTCCCCTGCCAACAGTATTAGAAAGTTTATGGAGCGCAGAAAAAGAGAGAGCTAAAAAAATTCCAGGAAAAGATGGGTTATGTTTTCGAGTTATATACGGTTCTGGTAATACATTAGAAGCTTTAATGAAGGGAACATTATTGTCTCAATGGCAGGAGTTACTAGAAGCTGAAAAGTCAAATGAAGCTTTTAGTCCTTTGCTTTATAGGTTGGCTGAAGAGTTACCACGACGCTGTCCAGTAACGGAAGAGCTACGTCTGTTCAGCAAAGCTGCTAGTGTTATTATGAACCGTAGGGAAGACAGTAAAAAGTTAGAAGAAACTAGTCAGGAAAAACTTTTGACATGGTTAGATGCTTGGGAAGAATGGGCTTTTGATGTTTCCCAAGATCACAACTCAGAGTCAGCTTTGGGAGCACAACCAGAAGATCTAGGCAACTTGCTCAAGTTTACTGGATATTGGATAGACAGAATGTGTGAACGTGAGAAATGGATAAAGGAGTAAACATAACAAATGGAATGGAAATGGTATCAACTCACCCCCTTGGATGTGCTATTATTTAGAGAGTCAAAACCTTTCACTCCAGGGGAAGCATCGTGGGCAAAAGGATTTTTTCCTCCCCCACCCTCAACTGTATTTCAAGCATTACGTACAGCTTTAGCAGTATCTGACCCCAATGAGTCGAAAATTTCTAAACGGGATTTAAATTTTCTCGGTCCGTTCTTGATGGATAGTTCTCAAACTTTGTGGTTCCCAACTCCTAAAGACCTTTTAGCAGTGGGAACTAAAGGAGAAAAAGAGGCAGAAGAAGAGAATGATAACTATAAAGACAGTGCTAAAACTTGGAATAATATTACCAGACTTGTTTCTAGTGATAGTTTAGAAACATGGGAACATTTAGAAAATTCTCAGTCTGTTTCAGCCATGGTACCACCACTGTTAACATCAAATGAATTTATCTGCGGACGGCCTAAACCTTGGATCAAGGCAACAGCATTGTGTAAATATCTACAGGGAAAAAATTGCCTAAAACCTCATGACTTTGAGGACGACCCTTGGGGTGTGCAAATTTTATCACATATTGATATGCAGAAAGGAACTCGCCAAGTCAAGGTAGAAAGTGGATATTTTACGGAAGTAGCAACTCGCATGAAGTCTGGTTGGCATTTTGTAGTTGCCTTTAGTGCAGACTTGGAGAAAACTATAGTGCGTTTGGGTGGGGAAGGACACCATACCATGGTTACACCTATAGATACCCCTTCAGAGTGGGAAGGTTTAAGAAGTTATGAACAGCCAAAGTACCAAGAAGCAGATACTGAAAACCGTTTTGCTTACCTATTAACAGCCGGGTTAGCTGAAGCTAGAATAGGGGTACCTATTTATGGAGTTTATCCTCAAAGTTGGCAAGAAATGTTGGCAGGTTGTGTGAGCGATCGCCCCTTAATGTGGGGAGGTATTTCTAGCATTCTGCGCAAGAGCTCCACTGAAGAAAATAAGACAGGGAGCCAGGAGAAAAAAACGGAATTTTCTCTGTTACCTCAAAGGGCATTTGTACCGCCGGGAACAGTGTATTTATTTAAGAATGAGTTGCCAAATGAAAAGTTGCCAATAGAAAAGCAGTTAATACCAACTGTAGAAAGTTATTGGGCAACAACATTTAAAATGTTAAACTATGGAAAATTATTATGGGGGAAAAGATAAGATGAAAGAGCGTCAAAATTATTTAACTTATGCTCACTTAATTACACCTTTACATACAGGAGGTAATACTCAAGAAGGAAATTTAATGGGTATTGCTCGTGAAATTCATACAGAGTTTCCCTATTTGCCTTCGGCTTCATTGCGGGGTAAAATTCGCTCAGAATTAGAATATTTTGATCAAAAAGAAACTGATATATTTTTCGGTCAAAAAATTAAAGATGGTCAACAACCAACAGAAGGAGAAGTTTGGTTTGCGGAAGCTACATTATTGTTTTTTCCTATTGCTTCCTTAAATTATCATTTAGTTTGGATTACTTGCCCTTTGTGGTTGGAAAGGTGGAATCGTTGGATTGATAAAAATCCCTTAAATAATTTCATCATGAAATGTCGGGAAATTTTATTTCAAAAATCGGCAATTGTCAGTTTTGAAGCTTCTAAAATTTATTTACAAGCTGCACTAATGAGACAATCTGATTTTGATAAACTTGAATTTCAAATGACTAAAGAAATGCAGGGTTTGTTTAATCAAAATGGTTTAATTCAGCAAATACCGGGTCGATTAATTATTGTTAATGACGAAGATTGTATTGCTTTGGTAGAATCTGGTTTGCAACGAGAGGTTAGGGTGGCATTAGAGGAAAATTCAAAGACTGTAAAGGGAGGTTCTTTTCGTTCAGAAGAATCTATTCCGCCAGAAGCAATAATGTTTTTTCCTTGGGGGATGAAACCTATGCAAAAAGATAAAAATAAGGTTAATAAAAATACAGAAGAAGAAAAAAATGCGACGGAACTAGAGGCTAATGATACTACAAATATCCGTGAAGAAATTATGATGCTTCTCAATGATAAACTACAATTTGGTGGTTTAGAAGGATTGGGAAGGGGTTGGACAAATTTATTGACAATTAATAATTGAATTGTAGAACTTTTGATTTGTATTATCCCTCCTTGCCATCTTTTGAAAGGAGAGATAATACAGCAATAATAGTAAAATAAATGAAGAGAAATAGTTATGACTTCCAAAAAAAACAAAAATAAATCTCAATCAAATCAAAATAAATCTCAATCAAAGCAAAATAAATCTCAAAAAACAAATTCTTCCCTGGTTAATTCCCAAAAATCTAATCTGCAGGTAGCTAAAATTCAGAAATTAGATTCGAGAACTTTTAGCAAAGAAGCTTATGAAGCCTTAAAAAAATTGCAAGATAAAATTAAACCTGAGAACAAAGAAAATTCTGATAGCAAAAATAAAAAAGCTGATGATGAACTAAAAAAAGCTAGTGCTTTAGTACAAGGTTTAACTGCTTATATTTCAACTTGGGGGTTACATCGTCTGAGCGGAGATGCTCAAAAGTTTTTGAAGAAAGACTCAAATAATCAAGAAATAGAAAAAAAGCCAAAAAAAGGGGAGGATACTAAATATAAAGGTATAGTTTACCAGAAATTCTTGGAAAGTCTTAAAAACTTTAGCAACATAGATTTTGATGTTGATGATGCAGGCAGCTTAATTCATCTTCCCTTACGAGAATATACGGCCTTAAATAGATTAGCAATTAAATTAGCAAAAGAGTGGGCTTTTTGGGCGCCCTCAGTATTAGGAGAAGCAAATAATGAACAATGATCAAGAATGGCCACAGTTTCTACAGAAATTGCAAAAAGATAAAAATCCTCTCTATGAATTATTAAATCAAACAGAGCTAGATATAGGAGAAAATTTAATAATTTATCATCCTGCTGAGGAAGGGAAAACAAAAATTGAAAAACAGCGAGGTAAAATTCAGGCTAAGTTAGTTAGGATGTATCCTCACTGGCAGTCTAAAAAATTGATGGTGAAAGCTGGAGAGCGATCGCTTGACCTTGATAATCATAAATTAACACAAATGACAAGTCCCTTACAAGCTCTTGATCATATCAATATACCAAAAACAGAAAAAAACTTACAACCTGTATTAAAAGAGGAGGTTGTTCCTGTTGATAAGACCTGTAGTTCTATTTATGCCCATCTAACGGAACGAACGAAAACTTTAGCTGAAGAAACATTGGAAGCAAAATTTTCCTGGCGACTGCGAGTGGGAGGAATGCGGGGTTTTCAAGAACTTTTGTTACCAGTATTTCACCCAATATATGGTATCCCTTATGTTCCTGCTAGTAGTCTCAAAGGTGCTACAAGAGCTTGGGCGAGACAAAATAATGTTAACCGGGATGAAATTAACCGGTTATTGGGAGAGATAGATGAGGGAGTAGGTTGTGTACAAATTTTAGATGCTTTTCCTAAAGCTCCTTGTTTAAATGTAGACATAGCGAACCCTCAATGGACCTGGGAAGATAACAGAGTTAAGTATAAACCTGTACCCCATCCATTTCTGTCTATGGAGAAACCAGAGTTAGTTATTGGTTTAGTTCGGACTCATCGAGGCAAAAGGGAAAAGCAACAAGAAGATTTAAAAACAGTAAAAACTTGGTTAGAAAATGCTTTAGCTGGAGGAATAGGCTCTCGGGTTAGTGCTGGATACGGACGCACTCAACCTCGAGCGGCTTTAGCTCATTCTTTTCAACCTTATGAGTTTAAAGTGTGGACCCAAGGAATATATGGAGCTAACCCTCCTAGTAGAGAAAATGAATATTGCGGAGAAGCAGAATTTCGCATTCCTGGAGTGAGGGGAATATTGCGCTACTGGTTTCGGGCTGTTGCTTTAGGTCTGTATGGTGTTGAAACTTGCAAAAACCTGGAAACTCAAATTTTTGGGGGGTTAAGTGAGGAAGGAACTGTCAGAATAGGAGTTAATTTAATCAAGGAAGAGGTTTCTTCTCAAATAGCTCCTCATTTTTATGAGGGTTCGATATTATTAGAATCTAAGTATGAAAGTCATTTATTTTTAGTAGAAAATATCTTAAAATTATTCTCAAATATTGCGGGAGTTGGTAGGGGTTCGAGGCGACCTTTGCACCTCAATAATAGGAGAATGCGAGGTTGTCATTGGGAGTTAAATAAATTCCAATTAGCTTTTGATAAAAACCAGTGGCAGGAGTTTCTTGAATCTCTGATAAATTCATTTAAAAAGGTAAGTAAACCAACTATACCTGAGAATATGAATCCTGGTAATGATAAAGTTCGTTATCAAGATGTTTTTAACTCGGAAGCTAAAATTTTTCTAGTGCCTTCTCTAGGACAAAAACATCCTAAAGATGTTAAGAATTGGTCTAAAGATGGAAGTCAAAAACAAACATTAGGGGAAGGTTTAGGTTTGCTTTATAGTAGTCCAAGTTTCAAGGGAAAAAATATGGCAGGAGTGGGTAATTCTCTTGTGGGAGGAACCTTAGAAACCCCTTCTTTTGTGATTATTAAATCTAATTTTTATAGTTTTAGTCATCCCTATCAAGTAGTAACAATATTTGGAGCAAATCATCCTCAGCGAAATAATTTTGTTCAGGCTTTACCTGATAATTCTATTCAGGTTTGGCCTCTGTGAGTTATTTCGATCTAAGTATTCATTTTCCTGATATTTAACTACAGGTAAATTCTTAGGCAAAATCTACTAAATTAAATTAAAGGAGTAATAGTATGGCTATTGATATGCTTTTGCTTGTTCCATTTACAAATTATGGCAATATTGATATATAATTGGGTTAGTAAACTGGGGTGTTTGGAGGATATCAAATATGAATTTGATGGTTTGAGGAGCGATCGCTATGGAGTTGTTGGGCAAATTCTGAAACGAGCTATTGATTTTTGAGAGGAGCGATCGCT
>JAKQYE010000104.1:0-1735 GCA_023356605.1 Trichodesmium sp. MAG_R02
ACTGTTATAGATAATAGCATACTTTTTTCATGATAGTTGAGCTTAATTCCTGATAGTTTGATGACTGATTATTATGTAGCGATCGCCTAGATAAAATTTTTGAATTATTAAGCATAAAAAAAACTTAATGTTTTCAAGATTAATGTCAATAAATAATCATTTATATTGGCTTATCACTACATATACAGGACCACCCTATTTTGTTTAAGTCCCAATGATTTTTTCTACAGGTTAAATTTACTAACCATATTTACGCTGGATTTTAAAATACTCTTTTTGAGAAAAAATAAACTCTAAACAGCTTTCCAGGATTTCATGATCTTTCTCGCCGATAATGACCAAGTTTTTGTTTTGAGGATAAGCCCAGCGGGGTAGATAGGCAATACTAAATCCTGTTTCCTTTTCTTCTTCAAGGGGTTCTTTTCTAAGGGCATCCCATAACACTAAACTCAGTTTTTACAAAGCAGTTGGAATATGAGAAGGCCCTATGAGGATAATCAGGTTTCTAGCTTTTCAACCATACTGAACCAGTGAGGAAATTTATAGCCCATGACAAATACTGAAATCGTTAAAAACGTACACAATGCCAACCATAAAATATGGATATTATGGAAGTGCATTGCCGCCAGTGCAACAGGGAAAAAACCGATAATGCTGCCCATTATCGTACTATTGCGCAATACTTTAGATTCTGTTAAACCTAACCAGTAACCCCGAAGAACATTAAAGAGGGAACTGGCAAAAGTAAACGGTATCAACCAGAGTAAATAGACCCCCATCCCATCAATAATCTCATTATGATCGGTGAATAAGCTAAATAGGAAATGAGGAAATAAGATGAAAGGAGCAATCCCTACTAATCCCAGGATAATACCGCTGACACTAGACAATCGCAGCAACCCCGGCAGTTGTTGAATCAACTTTTGCCCCCACAAGTTACCCGTTAGGGTTTCTGTTGCATGGGAAACTCCCTCTGTCATCAAACTCACAAGAACTAAACTCTGAAATAATAAGGAGTTAATGGCTAAAATTTCTGTCCCGAATGAAGCACTGAGATCGATAAAGATAACTAAAATCAATCTAGTTGCTAAAATGCGTATGGTGATATCGGCGTTGAGTTGGAGCATCGCCATCATCTTCTCTCGATCGAATACTTGAATCGCAATAGACCATAACTTAGGAAATAAGCCTTCTAGAAGAATGAAAATTATTCCAGTGAAAAACATCAAATATTCGCTGACTGCTGTTGCTGCACCTGCACCTGTACTTGCCCAGTCCCAATGAACAATAAAAAAGTAATCTAATATAATATTACTCACACAATTAATTGTAAAAAGAACTAAAACATCAGTGCTTTTTTCTCGTCCTAATAACCATCCAATTAAGCTAAAGTTGAGTAAGACGGCAGGTGCGCCTAAAATTCTGGCTGAAAAGTAATCTTTGCCAGCTATTTTAACTTCAGGAGAAACATTAAGTAAGGTAAAACCTAACTCTTGTAATGGATATTGCAAAAGTATCAGCAAAAGACCCAAGATTAGTGCAATTAATAAACTCCGCAATAAAATGAGTAATATTTCCCTTTGCTCACCACTTCCTTCAGATTGTGCTGTAGGTCCAGTCGTTCCCATCCTTAGAAAGACGCACGCTCCGTAAATAAAATCAAAAATTACACTGGCAACGGCAACGCCAGCAAGATAACTAATGTCATTAATATGACCCAAAAAAGCTGTGTCTA
>JAKQYE010000104.1:1835-20779 GCA_023356605.1 Trichodesmium sp. MAG_R02
CCAGTCGTTCCCATCCTTAGAAAGACGCACGCTCCGTAAATAAAATCAAAAATTACACTGGCAACGGCAACGCCAGCAAGATAACTAATGTCATTAATATGACCCAAAAAAGCTGTGTCTATTAATCCAGCGATGGGCACTGCTATACTAGATAAAATATTTATAATTGACAGCTTGAAAAAACGAGGTAATAAACCTTTAGATATATTCTCAGTCATTGAGCTTTTTGTATAAAATTATTTAATTAAATTCAGGACTTACGCAGTGTCGCCATATATAGTGCATTTTTGACAATAAATTCAGATATTTACACTACAAGTACTGCCTTTACGTAAGTCCTGTAAATTATTTGGCTTCAGTAGTTAACCCTCTCTTGGTCGATTGGATATGGTTAGGTAACCCATCCATCCCTCGATCGCTGTTCCCTATTCCCTAGCGCGTAGCGCTATACTTGTTTAATTCCAAAGAAATCCACTGGCCTCAAAGTAGGATAAATAAGTTTTTAATAAATCCCGATTTACTTCTGGTAATTCGATACTGCTTCCTTTTAATCCCTCAACTACATTGCTGCGATCGCACTCTATCTTCTCTTTCGTCCCCGAGAGCGATTCCGGAAACTTCGCTAAATAAGGATAAAGAGGATTGTCAGGAGCTTCAATCAATTCAGATCGCCAATCATTGTAATTGATTTCCTCTAAATCGTAGCCTAGCGATTGCACCGAGTTAAAAATATCTCTCAGAGGCACTGATTCTGGATTTATCAAATGGAATGCCTTCCCGAAACAATCCTCTTTTTGCGACAGATAAACAATCGCTTTACTCGCATAATCTACCGGAATCAGGTTTTCCTCAAAACCCTCCCAGGTTGGAAAATGCTTGAGTTGAATGCATCCTTTTATAAAACGCGACAGCAGGTCGTCAAAATTAGAAATACCCGTCTTGCTGCTACCCCCAATCCTCGAAGGTCGATAAACCTTTACTGGTAAACCACGTTTGGCAGCTTCCCAAACCAACTGTTCTCCCACCCATTTTGTTTCAACATAACCACTCTTAAGCAAATGACGAGGATCCACAGTCGCTGACTCCATAATTGGTTGGTCACTTTGGGAGGTAGAAAACACGCTAATAGTCGAAACGTAATGAACAGGTTTAATTTTAGCCAGACTGGCCATTCTTAATACTTCTTCGGTTCCCAAAACATTTGCATTTTTTAACAGGGCATAGGAGAGGAGATGATGAACTTTAACTCCAAGATGGTAAATAACATCAATTTCTTGAGATAAATTATTGTACTGACTTGCTGAGAGTCCAAAACTACTGATTCCCAAATCTCCGACAATAGGAATGATTCGAGAGCTAAAATCTTCACTCCATAAACCAGAAGTTTTTAACTTGTCCTTAAGCCTTTCCCATCCTGCATCAAGATTGTTGGCGCGAACCAAGCAAGAGATAGTCGCGTTCGTGGTTGTCAACAATTCATAAAGTAATTGACTTCCCAAGAAACCCGTTGCACCGGTCATAAAAATTCGTCCAAGATGACTGACTGTTGGCACCGTCCCAGTTGATGGCTGAATATCTGGAGCGAGGACCGCTTCTGCTTCTAAATTCAAAGCTTGGGATTGATAGTCTCCAGTCGCTAGAACTTGGTCGATCGCCACAGCCAAAGCGGAAATAGAGGGATCATCAGACAATGCTAGCAGAGAGATATCTATCTCGAAAGCTTCGCGAATGCGAAACATCAGTTTAGTCGCTAAAAGCGAATGACCTCCTAAATCAAAGAAATTGTCATTAATACTGATTTGTTCGAGTCCCAGCACTTCAGCCCAGATAGCAACCAGTTTGAGTTCTGTCGGGGTTCGCGGTGCAACGAATTCTACATTGGAATCCGATCGCTCTCGTTCTGGGGCGGGTAAAGCCCGTCGATCTACTTTACCATTGGCAGTTAGGGGGAACTCCTCTAGCCAAACAATAGTATTTGGTTGCATATAATCTGGGAGTTTTTGTTGCAGAAATTTCTTCACTTCTCCATTTTCCCTTCCTGTCGTATAAACCACTAAAGATTTATCTCCAAGACTATTTTTATGCACGATCGCCAGTGCTTGCTTCACATCAGGATGTTGGCTCAATACAGTTTCAATTTCTCCCAGCTCAATCCGAAATCCTCGAATTTTAACTTGATGGTCAATCCGTCCGATAAACTCAATATTGCCATCAGCTAAATAGCGTACCTGATCTCCCGTTTTGTAAAGGCGATCGCCCTCAACAAAAGGACTGGGAATAAACCGTTCGGCATTCAGTTCAGGACGATTGAGATAACCTCTAGCCACTCCATCACCCCCAGTATACAGTTCTCCTACCAACCCTATCGGCACCAGCTGCTTTTGGGAGTCTAAAATGTACGCTCTAGTATTGGCAATGGGGCGACCAATGGGAATTGATTTGCCGATCGTCCCAGACCCCAAAGTAGAACCATCTATTGGGTAGCAACAGGTAAAAGTTGTATTTTCCGTCGGACCGTAACCATTTATCAGTTGACAGCTAGGGAACTCCCTACAGCATTTCTCTACATGAGTCACTGATAGCACATCTCCCCCTGCCATTAACAAACGCAAAGATGGCAAATTTTCCAATCCTTCATCTACCATTAAATGAAACAATCCAGCAGTCAGCCAGAGAATCGTCACCTGATGTTGTCGCAGGATTACCCCCAAAGTAGTTAGTGACGGTTGCCGTTCGGGGT
Organism: Trichodesmium sp. MAG_R02; assembly: GCA_023356605.1. Classification (GTDB taxonomy): domain Bacteria; phylum Cyanobacteriota; class Cyanobacteriia; order Cyanobacteriales; family Microcoleaceae; genus Trichodesmium. The sequence continues at coordinate 4,576 of JAKQYE010000104.1, forward strand.
AAATAACTAAACGGGCACCATTGAGCAAACTACCCCAAATTTCTAAAGTTGCTAGATCAAAAGAAATCGATGTCAACTGGAGAAAAACATCATCGGGTTTGAATGAAGCATAATTGGTATTTTTGACGAGTCGCACGGTATTGCGGTGGGTTACGCAGACTCCTTTTGGCTGTCCGGTGGAGCCAGAAGTGTACATCACGTAAGCTAGAGATGTTGCCCTAGTCGGGGCGTTTATGTTCTCTTTTGGATAAGTTGCAATCGTCTTTGCCTGAGTATTTAGATTGACAGAATGTTCAAGCTGTGGTATCTTATCACTCAGACTAGTTTCGATAACTATCACTTGGATGCCAGCATCCTCTACCATGAAGGTTAACCGTTCGGAGGGATAAGTCGGGTCTAGGGGTAGGTAGGCTCCACCTGCTTTGAGAATTGCCAAAATAGAGATGATGAATTTTGGCGATCGCTCTAAACAAACTCCCACTAAACTCTCTACCCCAACTCCCGCAGTTTGCAAGTAATGGGCGAGTTGATTAGCTTGTTCATTCAACTCTGAATATGTCAGGGTTTCTTCTCCAAATACAAGGGCGACCACATCGGGAGTATTTTCGACTTGAGTTTCAAATAATTGATGAATGCAGCTTTGGCGCGGATAATCGGTTTCAGTTTTATTCCAGTCGAACAATAATTGCTCTCGCTCCTGGGTACTCAAGAGGGAAACATCAGCGATCGCTATTTCCGGATTTTCGGCGATTCCCCCCACCAGTCTCAGGAAGTGAGCCGCCATCTGCTCGATGGTTGTCGCTGCAAACAAGTTGGTATCGTATTCTAAAGTTCCGACGAGACCCTCATTATTTTCTCTGAGGGATAAGGTCAAGTCAAAAGTAGCACCCGCCGTCGGTTTAGCAAAATCAAGTCGCTCCGTTTCCATATCTGGGAAAGTTAGAGTCTCTTGGGTGACATTTTGCAAGACAAACAAAACTTGAAATACGGGCTTGTAGTTCTTGACAGACTTAATTTGTAGCTTTTCTGCCAGGTGTAGAAAAGGAATGTTAGCATAGGCATGAGCATCTAACGCAGTTTGCTGAACGCGCTCCAGGAGAGTTAAAAAACTAGGATTATCTGGCATTTGCACTCGCAACGCCAAGATATTAACAAAAAGGCCGATGAGTTTTTCAGTAATTGCCGGATTGCGGTTAGCAACCCCAGTACCGATGACGATATCTTCCTGGTTGCTATAGCGATAGAGCAAAACTGCAAAAGCGGTTAAGATAGTAACAAATAGAGTCGTTTGCCCTCGTCGGCTTAATGCTTTGAGTTTTTTAGTCGTTTTGCAATCAATTTTTAGGGAGACGATACCACTTTGAAAGCTGGCATCAGAATTATTGCGAGGAAAATCAGTCGGTAAATCTAAAAGTAGCGGTGCATCGGCAAGTTGCCTTTTCCAGTAATCCAGTTGCTCCGCTCCAACCTCCCCAGCTAAATATTGATGTTGCCAATGAGCATAGTCTGCATATTGAATCGGCAACCTAGGTAAAGTGTCGGAGGGTTGGGGGGTGTGGGAAGTGTGGGAAGAAGTATAAGCAGAATTTTCGTTAAATGCCTTATAGAAAACTGATAACTCTTTCAAGAAAACCTGTATTGACCAATCATCGCTAATGATATGGTGCATTGCCAGCAAAAACTGATAATCCTTATCCCTCAGACGAATCAGCACTACTTTCAACAAAGGAGGCCGAGCCAAATCGAATATCCAACTTTGTACTTCCCTCGTAATTTCTTCAATTTTAGCCATGCGTTCTGTGGCAGGTAAATCTTGTAAATCGGAAATATCTAGGGAAAATGGCAGGGAAGGGGCAATAGCTTGTGCCAATTCCCCATCAACTATCTCAAAACTCGTCCGCAGAATATCATGCCGTTCAATAATAGCTGTAATTGCTTTTTCCAAACACCCGACATCAATTTTCCCCGTCAAGTGAAACCCGCGAAAAAGATTGTAAACTGCTTTATTCGTTTCTTGGCTATCTACAAACCAGAGACCCTGCTGTGGAAAAGATAGGGGGATTTTAGTACCCTGGGAAACTGGCTGTGGCACTAGAGGAGGTAAAGATCTTTCTGTTTTGCCAGACTCTAGGTGTTTGGCAAATTCGGCGATTGTCGGGGCAGTAAAAATAGTTTTTAGAGAAAGTTCCCTATTAAATTTCTCAGAAACATGGACTAAAACTCGGCTAGCATGAAGGGAGTTTCCTCCCAAATCAAAAAAGTTATTTTCCACACCAACTGCTGGTAATTTCAGCACTTCCGACCATATTTGCACTAATTTTTCTTCCGTAGCATTTCTGGCAGGGACGATATCTAGCTCTGAAATTAATAAAATCTCCGGTTTTGGAAGCGATCGCCGATCTATTTTACCCGTGGCAGTCAAGGGTAATGACTCCAACCAAACGAAGTAAGCCGGAATTGCGTAATCAGGCAACCGAGCAGCCATCGCCTCCTTTAACTCCTTGGCTGTTGGTTTGTTTTCAGAATCAACCGCAGTCAGGTAAGCCACCAGGAAGCGATCGCTCACTCCCCCATCCACATCTGCCTGGGCGGTAACAACTGCTTCCCGAACCGATTCTAAGCTCAATAAAGCGCCTTCGACTTCACTAGTCTCTACCCGATATCCTCGAATTTTGATTTGAAAATCTTTACGACCTAAATGCAGCAAACAGCCATCCGGTAATAACCGACCCAAATCTCCTGTCTTGTAATAGTGGCGTTCGCTATCTGATACAAATACTAGTTCTGTTAGTTCTGGTTGACGCCAATAACCCAAAGCTACTTGCTGAGAACTCACCACTATTTCACCGACTTCTCCAGGGGGAACTTCTTCCCCGGACTCATTCCAAAGAAAAACTTTCGTTCCCTCAACCTCGTATCCCGCAGGTACTGTACCCCCAGTTAGTACCGTATTTTTTGTTATCGGAAATTGTCGCACCGGACTAATCTCCGTTCCCCCCAGGTTTGCTATTAAAGTACATCCAGAGTCAAAATGTTTCTGGAACAGTTCCGCATCCTGTCGATAAACAGTTTCACTACCGATTTGGATGAGTCGCAACTTAGGAAAATGACCTTCTCCCTTTAAAGTAGCAGCAAAGTGACGAAACAAAGTAGCCACCGCAAACATCACGGTAATCTCATTATCCTGCAACCATCCACCTAACTGATGCAAACTCATTTGTTTCATATCTAGAGGCAATAAGGCCGCACCATTTAACAGAGCGCAGTAAATATCTCGCACCGCTCCGGCAAAAGCTGCAGAATATAACAGGGAAAAGCGGTCTTGTTCCGTCATCAACCCGCTGTTAGTATAGTTTTTGTATAAATTTAAGACATATCGATGGTTTTGCATCACTCCCTTAGGTCGTCCGGAGGAACCAGAAGTATAAATAATATAAGCCAGGTCGTCAGGATGAGATTGAATTTCTAAATTGTCTTGGGAAATTCCTCCGTCGAGGTTATCTAACCACAAAACATCTAGGTTAGAAACGACCGACTCCCAATCTGGATGGTATAGTCCTGTTGCTAGAAACTGGTAACCGTTGCTCAAAATAATTTCTGCTTGTGAATCTTCTAGAATCGAATTGAGGCGATACCCTGGCCAAGACATATCTAACGGGACGTAAAATTTTCCTGCTTTGAGTACCCCCAAAATGGCAGCGATGGCTTCCGGCCCAGTTTCAAACAGGAGAGCAATGGGTTCTGCTCCCATCCCTCGTTTTTTGACAATAGCTCTTGCTATCTGATTTGCCCAACCATTCAATTCATTATAGGTTATGGTTCTATCTTGGTATTGGATAGCTACGCGATCGCCGTAGCGAATCACCTGCTCTTGAAACCGCTGGCTTATCGATTGGTTAAGAATATTCACACCAAGATTTTGAATTTTAGTTGCTGCTGAGTCTGTCATTCTATCCTCTTCTCTTCGTCATTATGTCATTAAATAATAAGATTGTAAAACTAATTTATCTAAAGCTCTCACCCCCTGAACCTCAATAGACCTATTTACTACTTTTTTTCAATTCAATCACCCTTCCTCCTGATTGCTAATCCAATTAAAGGCAGATATCACCGGATTTATGACCTTTACCTGGGTTAACCAACCCCGTACTGAATTTATTTTACTTTTCTTTTGCAACCAGTCCAGGAGTATCGGCACCTCTGTACAACCAGTAATCACACAATCTATATCCCCAATTTTTGTTTGTCTAGTCCTGTTACACTTATTTCTCAATAATAAGTTAAATAATTCTTCTCCTTTCGAGACAGCATATTCTTTATCGAAAGCTTTCACCCCCTGGTAAATTGCACTCATCAGAATTTCTTGCTCTTCATCTGATAATTGTTTACACTTTATTCTCCGTTTTTCCATAGGATCAGAGTAGACCGTACCCATTTTTGTTGCACTGGTTTCTAATAGTAATGGATGATTGAGTTTCCTCTGTTCCATCTCCGCCATCACCGCCGATACCAGGGAAATATATTGTAACTCCGAAGCTACCTTTGGATAGCGTTTTTCCAAATCCGCTTTCACTAGGGACAAATAGTAATGAACTGCATTACACATCAATATTATCATCATATTTGCTGACTTGTTCTGTAAATATTCTTTTGATTGGACGATCGCCTCAGATACCTGTTCTACGAGGTATCTCTGGAGCGGTAAACCATGAACCATCTGGTTTGGTTCCAGCATCACCGTCATCCGACTAGGTATTGAGCAAGCTTGATAGAGGACAATTTCTCGCCTAGTTCCAAAGTATTCACAGGCTAAATCGAAACCTACTGCTCCTGCCAGAGGGCCCATTCCTCCTATGAGAATAATGGGGGGGTTCAAATCTGTCACGGGTTGGAAAGAGAAAACCTCTATGGGATAGTCTTGATCCTCTACACATTTTCCCCTACCCCCAAGCAAAACCGAAGTCGATCTCAAGCAATTGATGTACTCATTCATAGCAGCACGGACTTGAAATAACTCTGAAAATTTTTTCCAAGAAGCCACTTTAGCAAGCCCCTGTATATTCCCTAGTTGTTGCTGCTGCATCTTTCTCCTTTTCCATTGCTGCCGTTAGAGACCCCATTACTTTTCCTACCCGACACAGGTATTCCTCAAATAGCTGCCTTGCTTCCACATAATTTATTGAGCTTTCTGTCGCTGCACAATAAGTATTTAGCGCCCTGACCACTACCAAAAAGTGATCTACTTCCGTTTCGTCTGCCACATGAACATAAGGATATTGCAATGCCTTTTCTCGACCTGAAACTGTGAGGCTATGATAATTATCTATGTATTCAGAAAAAGCTGTAAGAGCTATATTGTACTCAGCATGGTTGTATATTTCCGATAACATATTAGTTAACAGTCCAGTCTTAATATCAGACACCACCATATTCTGATAAATCCATCTACTAAACTCTTGCGCCTCGGGAATACAATATTTCTCTAACGACCAAGGATAATCTCCCATTAAAGTTCCTGCCAAATCATTGAAAAGCTGGGCATGAGTTTGGCCACCATAATCTAAGCCCAAGTCTTCGTAACTTGTTTCCGCATTATAAGCACTTGCTAACATTAATTGCCTATGGCTCCCTAACTCTGGACTCACATTCATCGCCAACCTCTGTAGTCTACAAGATAATCCGTATATGGCCAGCATTTTCAGATGGGTTGCTTGCCAACTATTAAGAAACTGAGCTAATTTTTCTTTAGACCAACGGCATTCCGGAAGTAGACTAAAGCATCTCTCTATTTTATCTATTGACCCTTGGCCTGATACTAAACTTTCCTTTAATGCCTGACTTAACTCTTTATCCGAAACTAAATCAGCGAGTTCAAGTATATACTTATTGATTGTCTTTCTGGTCATTGCTCCAAAATACTTAACTAGTGTCTAACTACATTATTATCAGCTCTATTTATCTTTGTCAAGAAAAATTGGGCATTTCGTAACAAAACTTTATATACTCAATTATCAGGGGTAAGCCAGAAACTGGAGTTTAGACTAAATAGTTGAAGATATAGTCAAAGAAGAGCTGTACATTGACAAATTGACTAAAATATGTGTGAGGAAATAATCTGGTTCTGATTATCAAGCGATCGTAAGGGTTAAAAATAGACAAAAGGAGTGTATAATTAACTAAAATCAAGTTGTTTTCCTTCAAGCGAGATATTACCAGGACTTACGTATTGCTTCTATATGTGGTGTATTTTTGATAATCCTGATCCGATATTTACACTTACATAAGTGTCTTTGCGTAAGTCCTGATCATTTGAGACAATAAGTTGAATAATAATTCAATTTAAAAAGGAATGGGATTTTGAGTTTGGGAGATAGCGATCGCCAATTCACTCTTATCCACCATCTGAGTTGATTATTTATTCATTTAAAAAGTTTTTGAAATAGTTAAAAATATGATAAAAAAGGGTTAGTAATTACAAATAAAAAATAAATAAAAGTGAATATATTAGGCCTTTATAAAAGCCATATTAAGCATCATCTTGAGTCCATCTCAAGTAATAACATTACAAATATTATTATACGTGAGTATCAGTACATAAAACTGTACAGATATCAAAATTAAGTAATTATTTTCCCCTGCCAATAAAATTATAAAGTAAGGGAAAAAATATACAAAGGTTTTTAACTTTAAAAGAGTTGAGCATACCTTTATTTTGGTTTCCTTTAGTTGAAAAAATCAGAGAAAATTTATTTAGTATTTCCTCATAATTAGTATTAATTTTAGATAGAACTCAGTGGCAAAATACTAATATATTAATGATTAGTTTAGCTTGAAAAAAAAGGGCAATACTATTATATTGGAAAATTTTGACTCATAAAGGAGCTAGTAATTTAACCGAACAAAAAGCAGTAATTCGTCCAGTTATAAGATTATTAAAAGGCTAGAAAATTATGATGAAAGCAGATAGAGAGTTCCATAGTATTTTTCTATCTCACTGGTTAAAAAAAATATCAGAAGCCAGATGTATGTTTTGTTTTTAGACAAAAACAATCGACGATGATTAAACGAGGTAAAAAATATTGTAAACTATGATAATTAAAAGTAAATGTCGGTGAAACTAGACTATTATTCAACCAAAAAACAAGCAAAATCTTGAAGGTAAAAACATATAATTTACTCTAGTATAAAAAACATTAATTACGTCAAAAATCTGTTTTAGATAAATGGTATATTCTCTCCAATTTATCATATCCTGAAAAGATAAAAAAATATATAGTCAGTGAATGGGAATTGAAGCAATGTTTAAAGACTATAAAACTGGTGGTGACAATTCTTGTATCAGCCAAGGCTAATGAAATAAGATTAAATAATTTAATTATATTAATAGCTATTTCATACACAATTAGTTTTTTTTAAATCCAAAGAGTTAAAAATAAAGGGGTTCAAGAATATATATTAAGAACTAATGAAAAAGCTAGAAAAGAAAGAATAAGCAGTAGTTTTTTTGTAGGATTATCTATGATTTATTGGGCAATAAATGATAATTTTATCTGGGAATTAGTAGAAAATTTAATGAGCCAAAATCGTCATAAATTACTATATTATCAAAGAGGACTAAAAGCGATGAATAAAGTGGTTAATTAGACTGTAATTTTTGATTAACAATAAATTAATTTATGTGAGGAGTTTAATAATATTATATTATAATACAGCTTGAATAATTATTCAACTCAGATGGTGGATCAGAGTGAATTGGCGATCGCTACCTCCCGAACTCAAAATCCCATTCCTTTTTTAATTGAATTATTATTCAACTTATTGTCTCAAATAATTACTATATCTACTATTAAGCTTACAAGTCAGCCCGTGAGCTCAAATGATTAGTATATCTACCATTAAGCTTACAAGTCAGCCCGTGAGCTTAATCAGACAAAAACTGGACGTAGGGGACCATCTGATAGGTACAGTGATACAGCCATTGAACTTATGGTAACTATACAATCCATGTTTGGTCTGGCCGGAGGCCAAACCCGAGGTTTCGTGGAATCTATATTTTAATTTATGGACTTAGATTTACCAGCTACCTTTCCATAGTACCGTCTCTCCTCGATTACAAAAACTGAATATCCAATTGCCAGTTATACCAACATGCTGAGGCCATTTATGTAGTACCTTTACGTAAGTTCTGTTGTCTAAATTATTCTAACCCTTCTGACTCCTAGCAGAGAGCAAGGGATTACTTCACACCTTCTCAGTTGAGCTTTAACATCATCATTATCTACTTCTGTTAATGACCTTCAAAACCTCATTGTATTCTTTTTGCTTTCCTTGTTGCTGATAAATTTCTGCTGCTTTGTACAAGTCATCAAGACCTGCCTTTAATTCTCCTAACCTAATATATCCTTCGCTACGAAGAGAATAAATGTGAGGCAAATTAGGATTAATCTTCAAAGCACTGGTTTGATCCTCAATGGCTTTGGTATAATTTTTTAACTTCAGATAAATTAACCCTCGATTAACATAAGCATCAATTTTTCTCGGATACATTTGCAATACTTTATCGTAGTCTAAAATAGCTTGCTCCAAATCTCCCATCTCAGTGTGAATTAAGCCTAAATTATAGTAGGCTAAACCATAGTTAGGATTAATTGTTAGTGCTTTATGACAATCAGCAGTTGCTCCAGAAAAATTTCCTAATTTCAAACGTGCTAAAGCTCGATTATTATAGGCAGGAACATATTTAGGATGAATGCGTAAAGTTTCATCAAATTCCCTCATTGCTCCTTGAAAGTCTCCTGTTTGAAAGCGAGAATTTCCCAGATTATTATATGCTTCAGCGTAGTTGGGATTAATTTGTATAGCTGTTTCAAAGTCTTTGATTGCCCCTGAAATATCCCCTAGTCTAAACTTCGTAAAACCTCGGTTGTTATGACCTTCAGCATAGTTAGGATTAATTTGTATAGCTGTTTCAAAGTTTTTCATTGCCCCTGGGATATCTCCTGTTCTCAGGCGCACAATGCCCATATCGTTATAAGCTTGATGATATTGAGGATGAAAATTTATAGCAGTCTCAAAATCAGCGATTGCACTGAAAAAATCTCCCATACTTCGTTTCGTATTACCCCGCTGGTAATAAGCTTCTGGATTTTTGGGTTGAAGTTGAATTGCACAATCTAAGTCTTCTAGAGCACCTCGATGATCTCCAAGATCAAAACGAACTATACCTCGTTTGATATAAGCATCTATATAGTTAGGATGGATCTGTATAATTTGGTTAAAATCATCTAGTGAACCTTGGCTATCTTTGGTCAAACGACGAATTATAGCCCTGTTGTAAATAGCTTCAGGATGTCTAGGATTAAGTTTTATGGCTTCATTGAAATCAGCAATCGCTCCTTCTACATCTTTCATCTCAAACTTGACAATACCTCGCTGAGTATAAGCATCTACAACTCTAGGATTAAGTTGCAATACTTTTGTAAAGTCATTAATTGCATCTTGGTTATCTCCAAGGAAACGATAAGTAATACCTCGATTATAGTAAGTTTCTGCTTTGTTTGGATTAAGTTTTATGGCTTGATTATAATTTGCTATAGCTCCTTGCTTATCTCCTGCTTTAAAACGGACTACTCCCAAGTTTTGGTAGATTTGAGAATCTTGAGAATCTAATTTCAGAGCTTGGGAAAAAAGCTCTGTGGCCTGATTGAATTTTCCCAGTTCTACATAAGCTGCTCCTAAATTATTATAGGTTTGTAGGTCTTTTGGATCTAGTTCTAGTGCTTTTTTAAAATTTTCTATAGCTTCTTTTAAGTTTCCCATTTGGGCAATTGCAATAGCTCTATTATGATACAGTAAATGATTATTACGATCTAAAAGTATCGCTCGATTATAATCTTCAATAGCACCAGCATGCTCTCTTTTTTGTAGTTTTATTAATCCTCGATTGTGTAACACATCTACTGCTTGCTGGCGAGATTTTTCAGCCTTTTCCCTCATACCTGCTATTTCATATTGGGTTATAGCTTCTTCCCATTGTTTTTTCTTTTCAAATTCTCGAGCTCTACAAACTGCTGCTTTCTGAGGCATTTTTGCTACATCATATTCAATAGCAGCTTTTAACCATTGCCGCTTCTGTTCAAATTCAACGGCGCAGTATTCTGCTTTTTTTTCGGGCACATTCATCCAGCATCTTTTAGCATTACTAAAATCTGCGATTTCTTCCCATCTTCTAGCTGCCTCTGACCATTCTAAGTTTGCTTCTAGCTGATACGTTTCACAAACTTTTTGTTTCTTATATTCCCCTATTTTGGCCCAAGATTTTGCAGCTTCTTGCCATTTTTCTACTTTCTCAAATAAAAGTGCTGCTTCTTGCCATTCTGTTAACTCAACAAAAATTTCTGCTGCTTCATTATAAGCTTGTTTTTGAATTAATAACTTGCCTTGAGCTTGTTTCTCTAAGATGACATCACCAGATTTATTAAAGCATTCTTTTGCTTGTTGATAAAACTCAGATTTAAGATAATATTCTCCTTGTTTACGCCATTTTTCTGGGCTAGTTTCTATGGGATAACTTCTTACTAATTCGGGAATTATTGACTGAAATAAACCCTTTAATTCTGGTTGCTGCCAAAGTTTACTAGGTTTTGATTCCCAAATATTTAATATTCTGCTAGCACGGGTAATCCCTACATAAAGTAAGTTAAATTCTAGTTGCAGTTGTGGCTTTTCTTTTTCTTTTAGTACTCCACCTCGTATTACTTTACTCCAAAGTCTGGGGTGTGACTGAAAAAATTCTAGAATAAAAACTGTATCGAATTCTAGTCCTTTTATTTCTTCAATTGTAAAAACAAAACTAGAGTTTAAGTCGGCTCTAATTTTTTCTTTGTCTGATTCTTTTCTAACTAAGATAGCATCACCAGGATATAAAGATGTTTCTTTTAAAATTGCTATTAATGTCTGATAATCTGCTGAAATTAGTCTTGCTAATTGACCATAAGTACTGTTAGTTATTGAATAATGTCCTATAGATTCAGCTAGATATCGAGAACGTAATTTTAGCAGTTGATTTGCTAAGTTTACTAAGCTTCCTACACTACGAAAGTTAAATTTTAAAGTTTGTTGATATACTTTTCTGTGGGGATAAAATTTATTTTTTAGTGTTTCCCACCGAAAATCACTAGGACTAATCATTTGATAAGAGTCCCCAGCAAAAAATAAATTGCCGTTGGGAGCAACTAAATTAAATAACAACTCTAATTGGATTTCTGTTAAGTCTTGTACTTCATCACAAACAATTAAATCATATTTTTCCTTATAGTTATTTTTCAGCAATTGCAACACTTGTCTGACTAGATCTATTTCGTCATATAATTTTTTTTTGTGAAGTATTTTTTGATACCATTCTGCTATTTTATATATCTCCTTGCAATTTTTGTTAGACATTGAAATAACACTATTTTTAGTTGTTTTTTCATATTCTTTATCAGATAAAATGTTTTTTGTGATTGCTAGTTGTTTGCCTTTAATTATGCCTCTAATTTGTTCCCATACTAAATTTGTTGGATATTGTTTTTTCCCGGGATGTGCTTTGTACATTTCTGAAAAAACTTTATAGTTTACTTCATCTTGTGGATAATAGATTTTTTGATGATTTTTGAGGATTTCTAAACATAGTTTATGGAGATTTTTAAACTCAAAATTTACTTGGTTATTGGAATTGTTTAATTCTTGTTCTAATTGATGATTGCTGGTGACTATTTTATAAAATTGTTCTTCAGCATTATTAACTAGTAGATCATTGTAAGCAATATATAAACATTTTCCCAAATTGTTATACTGATTTTTTTGGAGCATTCTATATAATGCTACCGTGGTTTTTCCTGTACCTGCACTACCGTTTAATAATATATTTCCTGTCAATTTAGCAAATTTATATTCTTCTGGAGTTAGCTTTAAAGGTAAATCCATATTTTGCTCAATAATAGCTTTTTGCCATTCGGTTTCTGACTCTAATACTCGCCACTGGATATTTCCTAATAATTCGTCATTTATTAAATCTAATTTGGTTTCCCAATCTAAAGCTTTTACAACTTCAATATTTGCTTTTTCTATTGATGAATATGATATATTTTTATCTGTATCATTATCCTGATCTTTGAAATTTCTGGTTTCTAGAATAACTTCAAATTCTGGTATTTCTAACCATTCAGAATCAGGTCTTTTATGCCTTGCTTTAGCACGTCGGGATACATCATCATGGTCTACACAAATATCTTGAATCGCTAGATAAATTTGGGCTTTTCCTGTTTCTGGTCGCTGTGATTTATCGTAGGTAAAAATTAAGCGACTAGCACTATTAATTCTAGCTTCCCATACTCTTTTGTTTATTCCTTTTAATTTTTTTACCCGCAATCCACTATTGAATTTTTGCTGTTTCAGTCTTTGAATACATTCCCATACTTTCTTTTGCAAATTACTTTCCATCTCTTTTCGGAGAAACTCAACTATATCCGGGTGTAAAACTGCAGGCAGTAACATACATTGACTTTTAACTCTTTATTTTTAGTTTATGGATAGTTTAACACAATAATATTTTTCATATAATAGACTTAACATAGATTGATTTTTTCCTCGTTGCTTTTTTTAATACCATTTTCTACAATTACAGGACTTACGCAGGCAAACTGAGAAACCCGGTTTCTCGTAGATATTTATGTGTTAAAACAATGATTTACTGTCTTAACCGGGTTTCTTTGCGTAAGTCCTGAATTAATGTCTGTTGAGGTTTTTAGACAATAAATATTACTCAATTAATATTACTTTTGATACCTAGGTAGATGTATTATAAAGTACAGAAATATGTATTTTTTTGTGTTAGGGATATTAACTGAGTTAAAATTATTAAGAAGTATGACATTTATTCTAACTAATGATGATGGAGTTAATGCTCCGGGTATTAGAGCACTTTGGGAAGCTATGAATAATGCTGATTTATCTCTACCATTTTCCAACGAAAGTATTATTGTTGCCCCCCAAAGACAATTATCTGGTTGTGGGCATCAAGTTACTACTAAACAGCCAATTAATTTACAACGTTTGTCTGAGGTAGAGTATGCGATCGCAGGTACCCCAGCAGATTGTACTCGAATCGCGCTAACACATATAAGTAAAAATATCAAATGGGTACTTTCTGGTATTAACTCAGGTGGTAATATGGGTGTAGATGTCTACATATCTGGAACAGTAGCAGCAGTAAGGGAAGCAGCATTTCATAGAATCCCAGGAATCGCCCTATCTCAATATCGTCAAGGGAAAAAGCTTGTGGATTGGCCAAAAGTAACTCGTTTAGCCACAATCGTATTAAGAGATTTACTTAAGCGCCCCATTGAAGCAGGAGCTTTTTGGAATGTAAATTTCCCCTATTTAGAACCAGAAGCACCAGAACCGAAAATAGTATTTTGCGAACCATCTACCCAACCATTGCCAGTATCTTATCAGAAGAAAGGGGAAGATTTTTATTATACAGGGAAATATGATGAACGCGATCACGCTCCTGGTACAGATGTGGACGTTTGCTTTAGTGGTAATATTGCCATTACCAAGATTCAACTTTTTTGATGGTTTTGTCCAGCTTTAACCATTCAGATATCACCTATCAGTTTAAGTCAAAACTAAAAACTATTGGCTGTAAAGAATTTCAGTTTTATCAATGTCTTAATATATAATCCGGCTTAAAGCTCATCATTGTGCAATCTCACACCACCCCTGAGATTGCTTTTTTCTATACTAAACAAGGTCATAATTTGAGGAACATTGAAGAAATAAAGTCCTTATTAAATCTCAAATTTCAAACTTTTAAGAAAACTCAAGTTATGACCTAATAAAGTATAGTGCTTTCGAGGCACTGTGGACTTACAAGAGCTAATTATCTGGATTTGATCAGGACTTACGTATGGCTTCTATAATATAGTGTATTTTTGATAATTTTTTCCTATATTTACACTACAATTAGTGTCTTTGCGTAAGTCCTGTTGATATGACAATTTTTTTGTCTTACTGTATAGAACATATCCGGACATATAGCAGTCCTAAATCGGTTGCGATAAATCAAAAAGTAAATAAAACTTTTAAAACTCTTACCTATTCTCTATTCCCTGTTCTCTGTTCCCTAAAAAGCAGTGGGATTTTTGCCACAAACAGAATAGGATTGCTATAGCTTGAGATTGTTTGTAACGTTTTTTTTTATTCCTTGGTATAAAAATACCTTTTCAGCATACGTTATATAGAATAGAGAATGATATTTTAGAATTTAACAGTATAAATACAGATGGAAAATCACGCTATAAGCTTCCGGATTCCCCATAGAGATTAGGGATAAAAAAGCAGACACTATTACCAATCTCTGAATAATGTATAAATACATATTTTCAATCATTTTTGTCAGTTCTGTATTAACAGGACTGAACATAATTCTGGGAATTACCACTAATCTAACACATATAGAACAACTGCAATCTGAGCAAAAAAGGCCGTTAGAGCTTGTTGTTTATCAATCAGAAGCAGAAGTTGATTCAGGAGAAGGGCTAACATCAGGAGATAAACCAGCTGATCCAACAGAAGATATAACACCAGGTAATCCGCGGGATGGAAGACAAGAGAAGAAATACAAATACACTCAGAACTTAACCATCCAAACAGATCTAACTCGAATCTATCTGCAAAAAACGAGCCTTACCTAATTTATTAGCAAATTAATGAGAAAAAAGGTAACAGCAATTTAGGATATATATATGTTGTAGGTTTTAGGAGGAGTAGGATTGAGTAAAAAGCTATAAAGCTGACGTACTCACTGTTAGACGTAATGTAAAGTAGCGAATAGCGATAAACAAGGCCAAGACACTAAGAAGAAATTTAGGAAATCCTAGACTATTTTTAAGTGTGGCATGGGACTCAAACGATATACCGTGGCCAGATGGAAGTTAGAGTATTAAAGTTGCGAAAGTTAATTTACAAAGCATCCAGTTGTGGTGAAGATAGCCATGGACTTAAGACTGCCAAGGATTTGAAAGCAGTAAACTTCCTTAATACTCTATAGGTCCAAAGTGGAATTTTAAGGATGTACCTATGAAAAAGGACGTTTAGGAGAGGAGCCGTGTGAGGTGAAAGTCTCACCCACGGTTCTGAAGACGAGCAGGTTCTATAAAGGGATTAATTATTCTGGTTTCGGAGCTTGCTTAGTTTAACGTGGGACTTGTTAGCTTAAAAGTCGCTATAAAATAGGCATAACAACCCTTCTATGCCAATATATGATTAAAAAACAAGAGCATCTAGCCGTGGTGAAGACTGCCACGACATGAAGACGGCCGAGGACTTGATAGCAATCAACTCTTTAAAGACTCATTAAGTCGAAGGTGGAATTTTAGGGACGTATAGTCATTTTAATAAAGAATTGAGACAAGTATTTCTTGCTATAACTCGCGTTTGGTGCAGAAAAAGTTTTCCATCTCTTTTTTAAATGACTATACCTATGAAAAAGGACGTTTAACAGAGGAGTCGAGATGAGGTGAAGTCTCACGTCCGGTTTAGAAGACAGGCAGTTTCTATAAAGGAATTATTCTGGTTTCGGAGCTTGCTTAGTTTAACGACCCTGTTATGATTTCTTCCTCAGATAGGTTGAGATTGCTGCTTAAAATCAGGAAGATGGAATACCCATTTTAATTTTCGTAGAAAATCTGACTTGAAACACTCTTAACAGACTTACAAGTAATGTCCAGTTTTTTAGAATCTGTATAAGACAGATATTGAATTGTTAATAGAGGCAACAGCCTCTCAATGTAAATTTGTTAAAGTAACCATTTATTGTAGCCCACATTTCGCACTTCCGGCATGTAGTACAAAAAGATACATGAATTATCATTACTATTTTGAGCCAACAAATTAAACAAATTAATTCTATAGAACACAAAAAATTAGTGGCATGAATATTTTGGGCAAACCAGGGATTTCTTTTGGCAGCATAACATACAGGAGGAAATACAGGGCATGTTGTTCGCATAATTTTTTTTTCTAGCTCTTCAAGTAGTACGATCGCGAAGCGGACTGGAAGTCTATCGCTTCTTATTATTGTTTCCCAGATAATATTTTTGACAACTCGAGGGTAAAAACTCTAAAATTAAACTCCTTTCTTCTGTGAGATTTACCACTT
>JAKQYE010000105.1 GCA_023356605.1 Trichodesmium sp. MAG_R02
GCCTCATACCTGCGATTAACCTCCGGCCAATTAACAACATTCCACCAAGCATTCAAATAATCACCACGACGATTTTGATACCTCAGATAATAAGCATGTTCCCAAACGTCATTACCCATAATGGGATAATCCCCAGTCAAAAAAGGACTATCTTGGTTAGGAGTGCTAATAACCTTTAACTTTCCATCATTACCCAAAACCAACCATACCCAACCACTACCAAAACGGCCACCACCAGCAGCATTAAACTTTTCCTTAAAACCATCAAAATCACCAAAACCCTCATCAATAGCAACAGCTATTTTTCCTTCAGGTTCACCCCCACCATTAGGACCCATAATTTCCCAAAACATTTTATGATTAACATAACCACCACCATTATTTCTGACAGCAATACGAATATCCTGAGGTAAACTATTCAAACCAAGCAATAAATCCTGAGCACTCTTATCCTTAAGTTCAGGATACTGAGCGATCGCCCCATTCAACTTTTTAATATAGCCAGCATAATGTTTACCATAGTGAAACTGCATAGTTTCCTTGTCAATATAAGGTTCCAATGCATCATATCCATAAGGCAAAGGTGTTAATTGAAATACCCCTAAATTTTCAGCAAACTTAGTATCATTTGGTAAAATATATTCTATTACAGACGCAGAAGAATTATCTGGTGATATCTGACGACTACCTACAGTCATTACCCCTAAAGTTGTACTTAGTAAAATCAAGAAATTACGACGATTAATATTCATTATTAGCTCCCTAAAAAAACAGTTTACCTTGATTGATTCCTGGTAAGTTTTTATAGAATCCGGCTATACAATATGTACCGATAATACTATCAAATATAACTTCAATATTCAATCACCTCATCACCGTAGTTACAACATCCATGGTGGAGCTAACTCCAACTCCATTTCTATTTGATTTTTATCACCAGTTTCATCAATATTAAGAATTACCAACTCATCATTTGGAGTACGAATTTTCAGATTTAAAGATCTTAGATCTGTAGTAGTATTAATACATCCTTCATACTTAGAACCTATAGGTAATTTTAATAAAATTTCCTCAATTTTTTCAATTAACCTTTCAGAATTACAGGAATACTTTGTAGCGTCTGCAAATCTTTGCTCAACCTTTTCTTGACTAATTTTTAAATTCTTAGCCAAACCCATGACAAAACCATCTTCTTCCTCGGTTAATTTATCATCTGCCATAGCAACTTCAACAGCCAAATCAAAAGCAGTTTCTATTTGATTTTCACTTTGAAGTACCTGTTTAGCTGCATAAAATAATGCTTCATTTTTTTCTTGAAGAATAATTCTTAAAAGCTTTTTTCTAGCTGCATTGACTTCTTGAGCAGTAAACCCTTTTCTGAGTAAGAAACCCTCAATAATTTCCACCTCATTCATATCAATATCGCCATCAACTGCCATGACCATCAAACCAATAGCAAAAATTGCTTCATTAGGGGTAAGTTCTTCAGAACATTTTACTGTACTATTGAAAATATGTTCATAAGACATGGATTTTTTACAGCTATGAAATGTGAATTAAAGGAACAAGTCAAAAAGAATAAATAAGAAAAAATTAACCGGATAAATTTTCATCTGCTTTCATTCTTTCATATAATTTTTAGAGTTTATCTCAAAAATAGCTATAGTTCCTATTATTATTAAATATTATTGTCAGGTTGCAATTTTTAATTTAAAATTAATTTTATAATTGCTGATTCTCACCAGGAGACTCATGAATACCATTATTTAATAATACTAAGGATTAAAAAAATCTGACAAACAGTATCAAAGTATATACGTGGAATAATTTCTTAAAATTACTGAGTACGTCAAAGTTTTAAGCCTAGAAAATATCAATGTATGACTTCTTTCCTTGGGGTATTAATAGAGTTCTTAGAGGAGGTAGAGTCCAACAGTGTAATTTGTACCAAGGATGAGAAAAGAATGGTTAACTTGAGTAAAATTTCAACTACTAAGCAGTTTAATACTTACTAAATAACTTTTTTGATAACCACTAAGATTTTAGTATTAATTAATAATTATCATCTTAGACTCTCCCTTACTCCCTTACTCTCCTACTGAAGAATCAGCGATCGCTCTTAATTCTTAAGGATAAGATGACCACAATCTTAATATGACCTAGAGTATCTTCTAAAGTAGTCAGACAAATCTATTAAGTTTTGTATCAAGCTTCACTAATTAGCTATCATAAAAATACTTTTCTTCCATAAATTATGCTCAGTTCCCAATTCTTAATTCCCAATCACCCAAAATTTTCTCATAGTTGGGCTTCTCTGCTAATCCTAAATGATTTTGAAGATAAATAAGTTATCACAGAAAAGTAAAATTGTCTAGGGTATTAAATTTAACTACACATGATAATTTCCTTAATATCATTTAGGATTGCTATGAATAGAAGTAGCATCGTACCACTTTTATATTGCCTGTAAATATTTTTTACTGACAAGGGAAAGAAACAAAAGTATCTAGATTTGCTAATTCATATCTTAAATAATTTGAGAATTTTCCCTTATTTGTAAATAAGCTGAAAATAGTCAACTCCTCCAAGAGAAAAAAACATTTAAACAGATTTCATTTTAGACAAACGTTCCACTGGTTTTCCTCCCAGTGATTTATGAGTATCCTGAAGGATATCTGGAATTGTATCAGCATGAGGACTCTTAGCAAGACATTTACTCAAATCATATTTCTGTACTTGTTCAGCATTTAAACCCGGAAACCAATGACTAGCATTACCCAATAAGTTATAGCGCATTTCAGCGTACTCCCACATATCGTAGGCGATCGCTAAATTTCTTAACCATAAAATTACAGGAACATTAATATTACCAGGAGTATTTTCTGGAGTGGGCAAACCAATCTGCCAAGTTTTATACCAATTTTCTCCTAGTTTAGCGATCGCTTCTTGTTCTAGTCTAATTAATATGGGTGCTAGTATCTCATCTGCTTGATCCAAAAATTCTAATGTTTTTAAGTGTTCATCAAAATCTGTTGGTTTTGATGCTCCCAAACTCAATGTATGAACTTGAGGATGACTCAAACAAAATAGATTGTTAAAGACCATAGGACTTAGTGGATAGCATAAATCCATTAACTTCTGTGGTGGTTGATACAGTTGACCGCCCTTATGAGAAGGACTAATAATAAACACTCCCATATCAAACTCATCAGCAACTTCTATTGCCGACCAATTATTCTGATTAATGTAGTACCAGTGTAGGTTAACATAGTCAAATTGATTTGTTTCTATAGTTTTAATTATTACATCAGTAGGCCCATGAGTAGAGAAACCAACAAATCTGACTTTTCCCTGCCCTTGTAATTTTCTAGCTATATCTAAACAGCCTCCTGGCCTAATGGAATAGTTAAAATGTTCTAATGTGTTAATCCCATGTATGGCCAGCAAATCAATATATTCTAGTCGTAAAAAACGGAGAGACTGTTCAAACTTAGACTGGAATTCGTGGGAATCAGCGGTTGGGCCGATTTTTGTTTGGACAATCAATTTTTCCCGTGGTAGTAATGGTAAGATTTCTCCCAGTTGCATTTCAGATGTGCCATAAGCACGGGCAGTTTCTATGTGGTTAATACCACATTCTAGAGAGCGACGAATTGTATTTTCTAAGTTTTGTTGATTATTTAGTGGGACTTGATTTTTGGGAGCATCTTGCCATTTATATTGATACCTCATTCCACCACAGGAAAATACTGGCATTGATAATTCTGTGCGCCCAAAGCGTCGATATTGCATCATCTTAATACTCTCTATTAACTTCCCGAGAAGGTTCTTATTTTACTTATATATTATTATTTAATCATCTTAATACTCTCTATTAATTTCCCTGGAAGGTTCTTGTTTTACTTCTATATTGTTTGCAGTAAAATTTGTTCTAGCTAGAGAGCCATAATATTTTCTTGCTGCTTCATCATAAGCAATAGCTGCATCTTTTTCTACCTCAAAACGACCTAAACGTATTTGCTTTTTGTAGACTTTAATTTCTGCTATCCATTTGCGTTTATCTTTACACCAGTATACTCCTCGGTATTTGGATGAATGTTTGACACTAGGTCTCCTGTGCATTCGTGCACTTCCTTTAACTAGGCGTAAGTTTTTTCGCTGATTATCTAGTTTGTTGTGATTAATATGGTAGACAGATACACCCATAGGAGCATCCATAATCACTCTGTGCATATAGATAGTAGTTCTCTTGTCATCTTTTTTTATTGTTCTAGCAGCAAAACCATCTATCAAATACCATTTATATTTTGATAATTCTTCATAGTCTTGTTCATCAACTATTACTATTTGCCCTCTAGTAATCAAAATTTCTTTAGACATTTTTTCAGCCTTCTTGTATCAAAATAACTAATCTTTTTTTTTACATTTGAGGCCAGTACAAAATTTTCGAGAACACAATTATTTAACTTTTTCTCTCTCTGCGCCATCGCCAGTTTAATTATTCTTAAGCTGCACCCCAACTGTAACTTACGAACCAACTTTTCTTAACTCACTTACCTTGTATTTTTCCAAGTAAGAAGTATTAGCAATATTATTAATGTTTTTACTTAGCTACTTCCTAGCATTTTACCATTAGTTTATATGGTTTACTTTTCTCGTTAATCACCTCCAAGGGGATACCTACTCATAGATTAATTAAAACAATCGTTATAATCTCTGTTTAACTTTTTTACCACCAATATTCAAATATAGGCGAGTAAATTAACAGAATTATCAAATTTTGCTTGAATTTTGGAAAATACTCTCACTCCTAGAGAGAACGAGAAACAAAGATAGTCTCCTTAGTTTTTCTAGATTAATATCCCATCAACAAAAGTTAATAAGGCGATAAATCAAATTAATTACAAATCTTAGAAGCTGAAATCTAGTCCCTCTGTAAATAATTCTTTGCAGATACTTACTTGTTCATTGTCCATTCTATTCTTAAAATTCCTTCTCTAACAACATAGCACATAATAAGGAGGTTAAGTCAAGTTAAACATTTTATTTTATCCCTAATTTGCAGTATTGATTGCCCTTCTTTTTCATAATATTGACTCTGAAATTGATAAAAAACTTATTCAACAGATCAAAAATGTACTTTTTTTGTATTTTGAATCCTCTACCTAAGGTATACCAATAATATTTATCAAAAATTTTTCTATATTCTATTAAGCTGGGAACTCATGCCCAACCATGATCGTTTAGTGGGAGAGGAGGAGAAGGGGATAAAGGAGAAAGAATATAATGGCTAGATAAAACCAGTTAATTCTTGAAAAAAAGTATTCTTCAATACACTTTGTTCAAAAAAAAGCCTTTCAAAGACTTAAATATAATACCAATTTCCTTAAGTACGGCAAAACGTTATATTTCAATATTATATATTAATCAAGATCAGTAGTGGAGCTTAAGTTTATAAAATTGGTATGACTTGTTTATTTTGTTAAGTTTTATGTTGAGTAAAGATGTTTATAAAGGATAGGCCAGGAAAGGGGTATGGGGAGAAGTAAACAGAATAATACTTAAAAGGTTAATATTGGGACTTACACACTCACAGAGAGTGGTAAAAAATAGACTTTAAGGAAAGGCCTTGGTTTCGAGGTCTAAATAGGATAAATTCTTAATCAGCAAGAGTTTAAGCTATGTTGAGGAAATTAGCCAAGACTTATATTTCCTGGGTTATACTGAGTTATCCTTTGCTCTCAGAAAATGTATATAGTCATTTAAAATAAGATTTGTCTTCTTTTTCTTGAAATTGTTCTAACAAGCTACTAAGCAGTAACTCTTGTAATATATCTATCCACAGGGTGAAAAATATTATTTCCTCTAGACTCACTGACACCAAAATATATTCCTAGTATTTGGAATGTGGGCTACGGACGTAAATAGTATAAAGTTAATAGTATAAAGTTAAGATGATTTCCTCCTCGACTTTTAAGCTTTCTTTTCTTCCTCCTCCTGCCTTAATTAGTCTTTTTTCTTGACTAGCGATCGCCTGTCTTTTTTTATTCAAGTTTTTGAGCATTTCCTGCTAATTTTTCAAATTGCTCATTCGTAATCCCAATAACTCTTTTTATTTCTTTTGGGTGGTCATTAATATATTCTAATATCTGAGTCATTAGTATATGGTTTTTACAAATTTTTCATAACAATCATACCTTAATTTTTATTTTTGAGATGTCTATTTAGAACAGTCCTTTTGTGTTATTTATAGAGTTATTATCTGAATGCATATTACAGCTTTAATGTCAACTCCTTTAATTGATTATATGTGCTATAACTTTCGAGGAATTTTGGGGAAACTAGATATCAAAACAAAGAATGAATATCAGTATTAGACCCCATTATAGTAGTTTTGGCAAAATTATGTAAATTAGCAATAATTTGTAACCATGGCTAAACTTCTTGATCCCCATACTTTTTAACATCTAAAGTTATTGTCTATTAACTATTAACTCAAAGAAAAAAATTAATAACCTAGATCAAGAAATTGCCAAAAATATTAAATCTTTCACTAACCAAAGTTTGTTTTTTCTGCCGAGAAGTCTATACAGAAGCGATCGCCTAAAAATTAAGCCACAGCTAACTCCTCAACCTGACAAATATATCGCCCCACTGCAGAAGCAATGGGGCGTAAACTTTCAACCAACTCTAGCATATCTTCCAACGACAATGCTTGTCGCGCATCCGAAACGGACTCTTCCGGTATAGGATGACACTCAACCATTAAACCATCTGCTCCACAAGCAACGGCAGCTTTCGCCAACGATGGTACCAACTCCCTTTTACCTACAGCATGAGAAGGATCGACAATAACTGGCAAATGAGTCAACTGTTTCAATGCAGCTACCGCACTCAAATCTAAAACATTACGAGTATAACTATCAAAACTGCGAATGCCTCGCTCACATAACACCACATTAGGGTTGCCATGACTGAGAATATATTCAGCTGCCATTAAAAATTCCTCAATAGTAGCAGCTAAACCGCGTTTCAACATCACAGGTTTGCTAGTTTTCCCTACTGCTTTAAGTAACTCAAAGTTTTGCATGTTGCGACTACCTATTTGCAGCATATCCGCATAAGTAACCACTGACTCTATTTGTGGAATAGACATAACTTCTGTGACTACTGGAATATTATAGCGTTGGCGAACAGATGCCAAAATTTTTAATCCTTCTATTCCCAACCCTTGGAATGAGTAGGGAGAGGTGCGCGGTTTGTAGACACCTCCCCGCAACATTTGCACAGGTGCCGTTATTAACTTATTTGCCACTGCTGTCATTTGTTCCATACTTTCAACAGTGCAGGGACCACCAATAATTAAAAAATCTGCACCTCCTACCGTTGTCTGTCCAGAAATATTGACAACTGTTTGATCTTCTGAGTGAAACTTGGATGCAAGTTTAGCGTTAGACATGAGATTTTCTCCTTAGTAAATTCAGTGAGGTAAAAAATAAAAAACCCGGAACCATTATCAGTTCCGGGTGAAAAATCAAAGTCAGCATGACTTGTTACCCGGAACTATATCGGGGCCAAAAATAAAAACCGTAATACCAGGTATTAACTTGAGTCATGGGTGTTTTTTGTATTTCTTTCAATAGTTTAAGTCAACGAAAAACCGCAGTGTTTATACTGCGGTTCACCTAGAGATTCATAGCAAAAAAAACTATATTCACTCCAAGTGAACCTCTCTATGCCAAAGATAATAGTAGAAATGGAAGTTACAGATAAACATTAGGCTTTTGTTCATGCTAATAAATATATCAGTCGTGGAGCTCCAGGATATGAACCGAAATATACTGTTTTCTAGCTCCGACTCCCTTAATATAGCAGACACTTTAGAGAGTGTCAAGCTCCTTAGAATTTTTTTTTACAGGGGCTTTCATTTAGCTAAGATACAAGGGCCGTTCTATGAAACGTTCTTATAAAGTTTTGGTTATCTGGACTTATGGAAAAAATAAGTTAAAAAAGCTAAGCCAAAAGCTTATACACCAATTCTTTTACATTGAATTAACCGTTTTCTTGATTTACCTAGGTTTTAGCTATTTTAGGTATATCCCTTGCTAATACTGGCTTTGGAGCAATTTTCGGCGTAAAAAATCTAAAAGTCCAGTTATGGCGATGTGGTTTATAAATCTGAAAAGCGCTGTCAGAAGACATAATTGCCTGGTTTACCCATTGTTATTATTATGAGCCACCCAATTGAAAATCGCCATCATAGCCATATGTCAAGTAACCTTAGACATAAGCGAAAAAAATGTATGGCCCTACAAGGGTGATTTGAAAAAGCTTATGTAATTTCTGGTAAGCATTCAGCATTTTAGAAGTCAGCTCGAGGGCTATTCTATTGGTCATGATACGCAAAAAGATGCATGAAAGTAATATAGTATTCCGCGCATAGGTTGCGACAAATCAAAAAGTATAGTCATTTCAAATAAGAATGGAAAACTTTTTCTGCTGAAACGCGAGTTATAGTAAGAAATACTTGTCTCAATATAAATAAAAATACCTATAAATAAAACTTTTAAAACTCTTACCTATTCTCTGTTCCCTTTTCCCTGTTCCCTAAAAAGCAGCAGAACTTTTGGCACAAATACTAATAGGATTGCTATAAACTATTAAGTAAAGCTTATCTTCTTTTTCGTGTCAGACTCTTAATTCTTCTTGGAGGCTAATTTTTCCTTCTGGCTGAATGCTTACAATTTCTGTATTGGTGGTCAACAAAGAATAATTTTTGCACCTTAAATGAATATATAAAGGGTACATATATTAATCCTATTTCAGTTGTAATTAGAAGTCAGGAGTCAAAATTTAAATTGAGGTAATTTTTCCGTTCATTCTAACTATCAACTATCCGTACATCCATGTTCAAAATTTGCCTTTGGCTTGCCTTCTTCCTGCTGTCATTTGTAATGCTGCATTATAAATTTTTTCATTCTCCTTAACTGACTGCCATAGATCAACAATTGGTTGTGGATAATCTACCCCTATTCTGACCCCAAATCTATCTTGTTCAACGGGTAATAATTTCCAAGGTTCATGTACTTTAGGAGTAGGAACTTTTGACAATTCTGGTAACCAATATTTAACATATTTTCCTTCTGGATCGTAATCTTTTGCCTGTTTAGGAATATTAAAATAGCGAAAACCTCGTGCATCATTTCCGACCCCAGCAATATAATTCCAATTTCCCCAATTACTACAGACATCATAATCTATTAGTAAAGACTCAAACCATTCAGCTCCCATTTGCCAATTAATTCCTAAATTTTTAGTCAGAAAACTAGCAACATTTTGTCTACCACGATTTGACATAAAACCTGTAGTCAAAAGTTCTCGCATATTAGCATCTACTAGGGGAAATCCTGTTTTGCCTTCTTGCCATTTTTGAAACGTTACCCAATCTTCTTTCCAAGGAATAGCTACCCCTTGTAAACCAGATTTATGAAATACTTTATTCCCATGTTTTTGGCAAATAAATCGGAAGTAATCTCGCCACACTAACTCAAACAGTAACCAATAAGTTGATTGATTTTTTACCCTTTGATATTCGTATTCTTTAACTTGTTCATAAATATAACGAGGTGACAAACATCCTAACGCTAACCAAGGGGAAAGTTTAGAAGAATAATTAGCCCCTAGCATTCCATTTCTTGTTTCCTTATAAACTCTTAAACAGTCTTGCTGCCAGAAGTAGTTTTTTACTCTTTCCTTACCGGTAGTCTCTCCACCTTTAAAATCTAAAACTCCCCGTGAATTTAGTGGTGTTATGTCTATATTTAAATCAGATAATGAGGGTAATTCTCCCACATCAATTTTTGGTAGAGATGGTAATTTTTGAGGAATTGAGAATGTAGGATTTACACTAGAATTTTTCTCTACATCTTTACGGAAATTGGTAAATAATTCGGGTAGTTGTTTGATATCAAAAGGTAAATCATCTGGATGGTAAAGTGTATGACTCCAAAATGATTTTAACTTAACTCCATTTTTTTTTAGTGCTTGATAAACGACTGTTTCTACTTGAATTTCTTCGGCAGTAACTTCTTGATGAAAAAATACTGATTTAGCAGATAATTGTTGAGCTAGTCTAGGAATTGCTATTTCTGGTTTCTCTTTAAAAATAACTAAATTACTACCTAATTTTTGTAGACTGTTACGCAAATCAACAAGACTTTCTAGTAAAAATTTTGCTCTAAATATACCTGTTTTAGGAAAGCCGAAATTTGTTTTACTAAATTGTCTTGGATCTAAGCAATAAATAGGAATAATTTGAGCATTAGCTTTTAATGCTTTATATAGTGGTTGATGGTCATGAATACGTAGGTCGTTACGATACCATAATATAATTATGTCTTGACTCATATTAATTTTAAGGGAGTAGGAAACACTAGGATAATTAAATAATACTGCTGATATCCTTGATTTTTGGTATTTTAAGATTACACCAAAAGCCTGGTTTAAGGAAATACAGTGCAGCTAAGGATTATTGGGCAGCTTTATCATCTGAAAACCTCATGATTATGGTATGAAACCACAATAGCTTTCTTATTATACCAATTGTCAAAACTAATGCTATAGGGTTTCAGAATAGGATGTGAACATAGTATTCCAAACCATGATCAAATATCATCCTTATTTTACAGGAAAAATATATACTTTGAGAAGTCAAGAAAAAGAAAAAAAGCTCCGACAGTTTAGATGAAAGACTTAAAAGTAATCAAACCAACCCCCAGAAAAAGGGGTGGGTAAATAGTACTGATAGTAAAATTAGTAATACAAGGATGGCAATATAAAACTATAGCATTATTGATAAATGTATCAAAGAGCTTTATAAGTAAAGGAAAAAAATCTATGAATTAGTGGGAATAGAAGAATTAAAACTGTCATATAAGGGGGAGTAAAAGCTATTGAGTAATAAACAGCTATTAGCTTGCTAAAACATAAGTATTCAACTATCAGCTACAAGGAGGAATTAACTTTCAATAAGAATTAAAAGTCTGACAGGAAAGATAAGCATTCGGCTATAGCAATCCTATTTTATTTCTGGCAAAAATCTTACTGCTTTTTAGGAAACAAGCAACAGGCAACAGTTAACAGGTGAGAGTTTCAACTTTTTTATCTACTTTTTGATTTGTCGCAACCTATGCGCGGATTGCTATATCAGCTAGAAGGAAGAATTAGCTTCCAAGAAGAATTAAAAGTCTGACAGAAAAAAGATAACAAGCTTTGCATAAGTATTTTTTTACTTTCATAGATATTTTTGCCCAGCATGACCAATGGAATTGGGCTCGAACTGTCTACTAATACCTGAATACTTACTCAATTTGACAATTAAACTGTGAGAAACCTATAATAATTCTTTGACTTCATGGTAGGATTTTCCCAATAAGATAGTTTTGACCACTAAGGCTCTTTTAATTTCTTTGGACTATGCAATGCATGTCTGATTGATAAAATTATCTAGTTCTAGATAGAATATTAATTTTTTGTCCTTTGACTGAATATGTTATTATTGCTATTATATCTATTACCACCTATTTAGGAGTGTTATAGTATCTAGATTATTGACAAAAATTTAGGAGAAAATTAATATTATTAATTCTTTGCTCTGGCTCTGATTAACTTTAAAGTTGTTCAAGGAATTGGACATTTTTAAAAATGCAAAACTTCATTGTACAGTGATTATCGTAATCTAATGGTAGTCATTTTTTAGAATTCGTATCGTTTATAATAAATCCAATATAAACTGAGGGAAAGTGTTCGTAATTATGTGGTTATTTCACGGCTAAATTACTTCTAAATCTAACTAAAAAACAGCACAGCTTTACCCTATCTTTAGGATTTATAAGTATAGCTATAGAGATTTTTTAAGATTTATATTCCCTGTTATCTCTTGTCTAAAACCTTGAAATTTTTACTGAAAAAATATGATTATTTCTAGAAAAGTTTATAAATTGTAAAAAAATGTTTCATTTCCGGAAATTAGGGTTGCTCTAAAACTCTAAATGAGTTAGCTTAAGTAATAATTGAATAAATAAAAAACTCTAAATTCCAATTAGGAGTTGAATCTACTAATTACAATATGTCTAATACTGATACTGTTGAAGTCCATACTGTTGAAATTCATCACCAAGGAAAAACTTACACTATAGAGGTGCCAGGGAATAAGACAATTTTAAGAGCTGCTGAGGAGGCTAAACTAGATTTACCTAACTCTTGCAATGCTGGGGTTTGTACGACCTGTGCAGCTCAAGTTATGGCAGAGGGTACTGTGGATCAAAGTGAGGGTATGGGAGTTGGTCCAGAACTCCAAGAGGAAGGTTATGTATTACTATGTGTTGCCTATCCTCGCTCTAATTTAAAGATAGAAACTGAAAAGGAAGATGAAGTTTATAAGCGTCAATTTGCTTCTCCATAAGCTATTGAGGAAGGAGGTAACGACAAGTATTTTTAACACAAATAAATATGAACAGGAAAAGTAGGGGAAGCTAATCAATATTGATTAGCACTTACACAGAATTATTTACGAAGCGCGATGTCTACACAGAAAGGATTTGAGCTTCGCTAAACCTGTAATTTATTTGGCCTACCTGTTTACTTGTTTACTTGATTATTCCCTACTCAGTATATTTGTTATCCTGAAATTTTTATTCTTTTGATTAGCCAGTTTAAATATGTTATGTATTTTATAGTTGCTAGCTTAATGCAACTAAGTATGAACTAATTAGTTATATAATTACCATGACTACTCATTTTATTAATGCCGAAATTGACTTGCAAGAATCACCAGGGAAACTCAATCAAGAAATTGAAAAAGAGTTGGAAAAAATTGGTATTCCTCTACGTTGGGCAGTGACAAAGGTAGATACAGAAAAACAAAAAGCTAATGTGGAAGCTATAGTATTTGAAGAAGTAAATTTCAAAATTAATTCCTAATTAAACGGATAATAATAGGCTTTATAGATTATCGTATTGGACTCAGACATGCTCAATGGTACGTTACGATAGACTGTTAAATACCTTTTACGGTCCAAGTTTTAGAGATAAATAAGTTAGCAAGATTTTGGGGCTAAGTAGGTCGGGGTTAAAAATTGTCGCTATGTAACAAAATGTAAATTAACCTCACATCAACCGTGTGGAATAGCTGGGAGTAAGCATACAAATCTTAATATAGCTAAGTTTTTTCGTGCCCACCTACTTAGTTTATTTCATCTGATGATTAAACTCGTTAATTTAAACTAGAACCAGCCCCTGTTATTGGAACATTTTAGATTTGTCGGCCCACTACAATTATTAACTTTTGACTTTTAACTTTATACCACGTCCTTATACAGTAGTCTTAATTATACCTACTGGTATCGGTGCATCTATTGGAGGTTATGCAGGTGATGGTTTGCCAGTAGCACGAGCGATCGCGCAAACCTGTGACCTTCTAATAACTCACCCCAATGTCCTCAATGGAGCACAACTTTATTGGTCATTACCTAATGCTCTCTATGTAGAAGGGTATGCTCTTGACAAATTTGCTGAAGGATGGTATGGATTGCAACCAGTACACCAAAACCGAGTAGGTTTAATCCTTGACCAGGCCATTGAGCCAGATTTGCAACTGCGCCATTTACAAGCTGCCGATGCAACGAGAGCAACTTTAGGTCTAAATCTCACAGATTACATTGTGAGCGACTTTCCATTAGGAGTTCAACTACGACAGTCTAAGTCTGGGGCATCCTGGGGCACAATAGCTAATCCTGATAGCTTACTAAGAGCAGCACATACCCTAATTCACAAAGCAAAGGCAGAGGCGATCGCTGTTGTTACTAGATTTCCCGATGAGGAAGGTACTACAGCATTGGAAGAATATCGTCATGCTCAAGGAGTTGACCCCCTAGGAGGAGCAGAAGCAGTTATTAGTCATTTAATAGTCAAAACTTTTCAAATTCCCTGTGCTCATGCTCCTGCTTTATTACCCCTACCCCTAGACCCTAACTTATCACCCCGATCTGCCGCCGAAGAAATTGGTTATACATTTTTACCTTGTGTTTTAGTTGGTTTAAGTCGTGCTCCACAGTTAGTGACCTTAAAAGAGGGTTTACCACTTCCCAATAGTATCTGGGCACAACAAGTTGATGCAGTGGTTGTACCTGGGACAGCTTGTGGAGGTAGTGCGGTGATAAGTTTTAGTCAAACTAAAGCACAAATTATTGCGGTGAGAGAAAATAAAACCAAGATGCAGGTATCACCTGAAACCTTAGGTATAAATGCGTTGGAGGTAAATTCATATTTAGAAGTTTTGGGGGTGTTAGTTGCTCATAGGGCAGGTATTAGTCCAAAGGCTTTAAGACCAAAAATATCATCACTTCCTAGAATTCAGTATTAGTATTCCATAACTTTATCTTTTTTTTCTCTTACCTTTTTCTTGTTAAACTGTTTACCATTACTTAAACTATGTCACTCAGGAGTATGAGAATTGCTATACAATATTTAGAAACAGAATCATTAGTCTATTCAATAGCTAACAAGTGACAGATAAAATTCCTGAAAACCCGGACATCGAACCACTAACTCGCATCCAAGTGTTGGTGGCAATGGGAGTAACAGCCTTAGTCTTACTGGCAATTTCTAAAATATGCCTGCTATTTGGAGTGAATTTATTGCCTGTAAGTTGGAATTTAAGGGCGTTGTTTTGGGGAATAGCGATCGCTATAAGTATTATTACCATCAGTGGTATAATTTATCGTATTTGGCCAGCTTATCGTCGTAGCGCAGACAAGTATTTAATTTTAGTGCTAACTCCACTATCATGGCCTGATTTAGTCTGGTTGGGTTTACTGCCAGGATTAAGCGAAGAATTAATGTTTCGAGGCGTAGTCTTATCTGCTTTAGGATTAGATACAGTGGCATTAATTGCTTCAAGTGTTTTCTTTGGTGTTTTACATCTGAGTGGTAAGCAACAATGGCCTTACATGATATGGGCCACAATAGTTGGTCTTGTCTTAGGATACAGTGCTTTAGTAACAGGTAATTTGTTAACACCAATTATTGCCCATATATTAACAAATTTGATTTCTAGTAGTGTGTGGAAGTGGGAACATAATTATCAGAAATAATAAATAGGTTAATAATTGTATTTTAAACTCATAATTTTAGTTCTATACTGAGTTTAATAATCCTGAAAAATACTAACTAAATTCCATAACATTAAATCGGCTAATACTCATTTATAGTTATTCTAATTTATATTGAGACAAGTATTTCTTGCTATAACCCGCGTTTCAGCAGAAAAAGTTTTCCATCCTGATTTAAAATGACTATAAAATGCGTATTAGTGAGCTAGAATTTAGAATCGATAATTCCGAATTTAGAAGGATTTTTTCTCTGAACGAGGCATACAAGAATAAGTTGTTTAAATGCACAAAAGCTTAATTTAATATGACAGAATCCGGATTTGATTTTAGCCACTACTACAAATATCAAGAACTAGTAAATTTTCTACATCAAATGAGGGAAAAAAATCCTCATTTAATAGAGTTAAAAGTAATTGGCCAAAGCTACGGTGGGCTAGATATTTTCTTAGCAACTCTTACCAATCAAGAGACAGGAAAGGCTCAGGAAAAACCTGGATATTGGATTGATGGTAACATTCATGCAGTAGAAGTTACAGGTTCAGCAGTTGCTCTATACATTATTTATCATGTACTAAATAATTATACTAGCAATCCTCAAATCACTTATTTATTAGATAACTACACAATCTATATTTTACCTCGAATTGCTGTTGATGGAGCAGAGAAATATTTAACAACTCCTAATATTTTGCGATCTAGTATTCGTCATTATCCCTATCCTGAAGAAAGGGATGGTCTGTACCGGGAAGACATAAATGGAGATGGGTTAATTTTACAGATGCGACTCAAAGATAACTGTGGAGCTTGGAAAATATCATCAGAAGACCCTAGAGTTATGGTGCCTCGCGAACCTGATGAATTTGGAGGTACTTACTACAGTATTTTGCCAGAGGGAATAATCAAAAATCATGACGGTTACAATATTAAAGTCGCCCCCATTAAGGAAGGAATTGATTTTAATCGTAACTATCCCCACGAATGGCAACCAGAGGGAAAACAACAAGGTGCCGGGGATTTTCCTTTTTCTGAACCTGAAACTCGTGCTGTAGCAGAATTTTGGCGAGAACATAGTAATATTAATGGTTTCATTAACTATCATACGTTTTCTGGAGTAATTTTACGTTCCTACTGTACTTATCCAGATGAGCATTTACCTGTAAAGGACTTGGAAATTTACAAATTGATAGGAGAAAAGGGTACTAAAATTACGGGTTATGAGTGTATTTCAATCTATCATGGCTTTTCTTACTCTAACCGAGAGAAAATTCATGGTGGGATGGTTGACTATTGCTATGATCGCTTCGGTTGGTTTGGTTTTGCTATAGAGCTTTGGGATGCACCCACAGAGGCAGGAGTTAAAAAGGATGATTATATTAAGTGGTTACAACGTCATCCTGTTGCAGACGATCTAAAAATGATGCAATGGAATGATGAAAAATTGGCTGGTAAGGGTTTTATTAACTGGGAAATATTTGAACATCCCCAACTGGGTACCGTTGAAATTGGTGGGTGGGATTTGGGAATTTGGTACAACCCACCTATTGAATATCTACCAAAGTTGTGTCAGGAACAATGTAAGTTTGCTATTTCTCATGCTTTGATGTCACCTCGTTTAGCAGTGAGTCAGGCGGTGGTTGAACATCAAGGTGGTGATATGTATCATCTGGTAGTGCAATTGGAAAATCAAGGGTTTCTACCTACTTATACCAGCGAAAAAGCTTTGGAACAAAAAAGTGTGAAACCGATAGAGGTAATATTAGATTTACCTGATAATGTCACCTTGGTGAGTGGGAAACAAAAGCAGGAAATCGAGCATTTACAGGGGCGATCAAGTGAAGCTTTTAATTTTTTCAGTTTTTTTGCTCAACCTGGAAGTTATCGTTGTCGTTTAGAGTGGGTAGTTAAAGGTGTTGCTAACTGTGAGATTAAGGTAACAGCAAAAGCGGAACGAGCAGGTGTGGTTAAAACTGTGATTACTTTGCAGGAGTAAGTTAAGATATAGGTTAGTCCGGCTGGGGTAAGAGTCAAGTACAAATTAAAGTTTGTTGTAGAATCAGGACTTATGCAGTCCTGTACATCTAAAAAGTTTGATTGCACTGTCAAAATTTTAGATAAAGCACAAGTTAACGAGAATTCCTAGAGCGACGTCCTGATGTTATTTTGAATAGTAAAGGTTTAATCAAAACTGCAAAGCTAAGGTTGTAGGTAAAAAGGTCTATCCAAAGTTTGTAAAAAAAATACCAACCCAGAGGGAAGGTAAAATAAAGATTCTTAAGATATGGAAAAGAATAATTTAGACCAATTGTCTTTGTGATAACTTTTAATGGGAAAGCCTTGACACTAATAGAAACTTTTAGCTATATAGGAGTTGTACTCATGCCTTTAAAGGTAGCCATTAATGGATTTGGTCGTATTGGACGTTTAGTTTTTCGTGCTGGACTGAACTACCCGGACTTAATCGAATTTGTGGGAATTAACGATTTAGTACCGCCACATAACCTAGCTTATTTATTAAAATATGATTCAACTCACGGACGTTTTCAAGGGGAAGTAAACGCCTCTGATGATGGCATAAAAATTAACGGAAAGTTAATTCCCTGTGTGTCAGTTAAAAATCCTGCTGAACTACCCTGGAAAGAAAAAGGCGCAGATTATGTGGTCGAGTCTACGGGATTATTTACCACTTTTGATGGAGCCTCAAATCATGTAGCAGCAGGTGCAAAAAGGGTTATTATTTCAGCTCCTACTAAAGACCCTGATAAAATAAAAACTTTGCTGATAGGCGTCAATCACAATTTATTTGATCCGGCTCAAGATATAATTGTTTCTAATGCTAGCTGTACTACTAATTGTTTAGCTCCTATTGCTAAAATTATTGACGATAATTTTGGTTTTGCTGAAGGTCTCATGACAACTGTTCACGCTATGACTGCTACTCAACCAACTGTAGATGGTCCTAGTAAAAAAGACTTAAGAGCTGGACGTAGTGCTGCTCAAAATATTATTCCTGCTGCTACTGGTGCTGCAAAAGCGGTAACTCTAGTTTTACCACATTTAAAAGGAAAACTAACTGGTATGGCATTGCGAGTGCCTACTCCAGATGTTTCTGTAGTTGATCTGACTTTTAAAACTGAGAAGTCAACCAGTTACAAAGATATTTGTGCAGTAATGAAAACTGCTGCTGAGGGTCCGATGAAAGGTATTCTTGGCTATACTGAAGATCCTGTCGTTTCTACTGATTTCACAGGTGATTCTCACTCTAGTATTTTTGATGCAAGTGCTGGAATTGAACTTAATTCCAATTTCTTTAAAGTTGTTTCTTGGTATGATAATGAGTGGGGTTATTCCAATCGAGTTCTAGATTTAATGTTATCAATGGCAGAAAAAGAAGGTATAGCTGAAGTCAGAACTCAGAAGTAGGGGATAATGGCCATTAGTCCCTACATTCGCAACACGGAGTAAATTTGAGAGGTCTGAGAATGTCCCAATCATCCTAGTGACTGCTATTTACTAATCCTAAATAATTTGTGAAAAAACTATAACTAGACTTTTAGATTTTTCACGCCGGAAATAGCTCCAAAGCCAGTATTAGCAAGGAACATACCTAAAAAAACTAAAAATAGCTAAAACCTAGGTATATCAAGAAAACGGTTAATTCAATGTAAAAGAATTGCTGTATAAGCTTTTGGCTTAGTTTTTAACCTATTTTTTCCAGAAGTCCAGATAAGGGTTTTATCTCCAAACAAGAGCTAAAATGAGATTTAGATCCCAAAACTTCATGGTAGGATGTTACAAAGCCATTTCTCAAAAACTTTTCAATGCGGGCTATAGATATGGATAGCAACCCCTAAGCCCGACTGTGGAAAGGGAGTAGGGGTAGAGACTTTGTCTGCAAAGGACCGATCGTCGTGGAGGATAAGTAAAAATAAAAGTAATTCACAGGAGTAGTAATTATTAAAAAGGTTATTACACCTGTATTAATTACTTAATAATTGAGGTGTAGCATTACTTTCAGTGATTGGTATAACCTAATTTAGGACTGCCGTATCTCTGAGCTAATAGTTATAGTCATTTCAAATAGGAATGGAAAACTTTTTCTGCACCAAACGCGAGTTATAGCAAGAAAGACTTGTCTCAATCTAAATTAAAAACACTATAATATCAAATCCGGTAGCATTGGTGTTATTTAGTCCATGTTGTAGGGGCAAACGGCCATTTATCCATAAGCATTGCATGATGATCAAAGGAATTATCTGACTCCAAAGTCAACGAATTTGATATTACAACTGAAAAATCAAGTTAGGATCGTGAATTAAATAAAATCGGACATAGCTAGTATACAGTTTGGTAACCGTCAGTAGTATAATTAATATTCCTCGATCTTATTCTATTCTCATTCCTAATCAAGACTTATGCAGAAATTGGGTTAATAGGGGAATTACCGTACGATCAGCAAAGAGCCAGCCTTAAAACCCGTTTTATTCATGGAAATATGTTAGTCTTAGCTATATTAGAAGTACTCTGGTGCCTCTACATACTATCAACACAGAATCATCTAAATTAAGTTTTAAGGATCAAGTTTTATGTCTAAACTACCAGCACTAAATATAGAAACTATTCAGGCAATTATTGATGAAAAAATTGAAGATAATACTGTTAATCAATTAGTTTGGTATTATCTTGGTTATCGCTATGATTATGCTACTTGTAAGTGGGATATTTCCAGAGTAGCACCAGAGTGGCGAGAGGAATATCCAGATCCTCCAAATTTTATTGAATTTCGTCCACCTACTGTGAAATTGACTCGCTCTATTCCTAAAGAAAATAAACAATTATTGAAACAAAAATTGGGTTTCAAAGGGTATAAAATTGGCGAATTTACTCCTGTACAAGCACGTCGTGCTACTATGGCTAATTGGCTTTTAAGTTATATGGAGATTTATAATAAAAGGGAATAAGGAGTAGGGATTAGTTGGCTCTCAATGTTTGGTTCACCAACCCCCAAGACTAATAAACATCTCTAGAAAATAAAATTGATTTTGACAATCCATAGCACACCTATCTACTTGCTCTGAATTTACTTCAAAAAGAGATTAATGATATCTAGGTTATTGTCTATTTTAACTTGTTGAATCTAACCTACATCTTTATGGTTGTAAATAAAAGAGAAATTTGGGATCGGTAGTTAATGTTTTTTGAGTTGAGCATATTTCTAGTGGTAACCAAGTTTCTTCAGGTTGATCAAGTTTTTTGGTTACTTTTAGAATACTACTATTAGTAACTATACCTTTAACATTATTATCTTTGGTGCTAGTTAATAATTCAATAGATTCGTTTAATGTGTCAGTTGTAGAGTCCCTACCACCAATCAATATGAATTATCTTACATCTAAGGATAAAATAGGAGAGAATTTAAGGTAATGGGACTTCTAAAAAATTAAATGTACAATTGATAATGATAATTATTATTGGTGAGAGGAAGGGGTTTGTAACTGTTGGCTAAAATCTGAGATTATCTCTCAAAATCTGGAATTATCTGTTTTATGATACTAGGATTCAAAACTGAATTACACCCCACAAA
>JAKQYE010000106.1:0-14576 GCA_023356605.1 Trichodesmium sp. MAG_R02
CCAAGAATCATCAAACTGTTTACACCACCTTTCAAAGCAAGGGGGCATTGCAGTAGGGGTTGTTTCTTTCATAGAAGAGCGATCGCTTCAACGTAAAATTATTGTAGACCAAGCATTATAGGCTAATTTGACCAGTTAAGTTGTGTAAGTCCCATTAGGTATTAGGTATTAGGTATTAGGTTGAACAATTAACAAAATCCACTCTTTTTTCTTTTGACTTAGTTCCACCATTAAACTATAGTCATTCCGGTTAAGATTGAGACCTGATCTTCCTGGCTTTAAAGGGTTTTAGGTGAAAAAGTGCCCCATTCTTATTTGGAATGACTATATGTAATATTCTGCCAATTTCTTCACATTTTTCGAGCTTAACTGATGTTACGCTGAAATAGAATTAGTTGTTGATTTCAGGTGTCAAAAACTTAACATATTAATGAGTGGGTAAGGTCAGTGATTTAAGATCATCTATGTTAACTTTTTAATTCTGATTTTTGACTTATAGCGGTTTTCAGTAAGTGGAACATACTCATTGGGACAAAAACCCTTGTAGAGACCTTCCTAGGAAGATTTCTACTGTGGTCTACTATGGGAGAAATGCTATAATTCTGTAGTTTTCAAAAAGACTCCTTAAATGGTCTTAAATCAAGTTCGTGAGTCCATGCACTAGAATGTTGTTGGTGAATTGCCCAATAGGTTTCCGCAATAGCATCAAGTTGTAATAAACCCTCCTTACCTTTTTGGGCAACAAAGTTTGGGAACTTTGTGCGAGACCTTTCGCCATCAATAACACCATCAATAATTACATGAGCAATATGAATACCTTCGGGACTAAATTCCCGCGCCATCCCTTGAGCTAAAGCTCTCAAACCAGCTTTTGCTACTCCGAAAGCTGTAAAAGGTGGTTTTCCTCTTAAGGAAGCAGTTGCTCCTGTAAAAATAATCGTACCTTGTTGTCGCTTTTTCATGGTAGCGATCGCTTGTCTTCCAAATAAAAATCCACCTAAACAATTTTGTTGCCAAAGGTTGATAAAAGTTTCCCTATCTGTTTCTAATAAGGGTAAAGGAATATTTTTTCCAGCGTTGTATACAGCAAGAGCAAGAGGATAACTTTCTTTGTCCACAATTGCAAATAGTTGTTCCATATCCTGTTCGACTGTTGCATCCGTAACAATAGCAGTTGCAGTACTATTTTGTTGTGTGATTTTTTCTACAATTAACTCTAGTTTATCTGCGCTACGACCAGCAACAAAAACGTGCAAACCTTTTTTTGCAAAATATTTAGCAAGTGTCGCACCTAAACCTTCTTCCGAACCAACACCTATGACAACTGCTGCAGATTTTTCACTCATGTTGTTCTTCCTGAAACTAATCATTTTGGACTACTTTTTCATATCATGTTCTGGAAACGGGAATCTAAATTTAGATTTTAGATTTTACTGTTTTGGGACTAATATATTTAAAACATGCCAAAAAGTAAGGGCGGTCTAAGGATCCATTCTTCTATTCAGGTATAGCAATAACTGGAGTTTTTTTAATGAAGAGTTAAGCGATCACTAACCGGAACGGAGTTTTATCTCACAAAACAGAGTATGAAGAGCACAGAAATTATCATGTATTATATATCTTACATTCCGCACGTCAAAATGTAGTATACCAGACATGTTATTGAAAGCCTTGCCTGATAATAACTCTGGAGTTTGTAAGTAAAAATATATATTACAGAAACTATTGATAGTTATTAGCAATAATAGAGGCTGTAATCCACCTTATTCGTTAAAAATACCCTTGTAGTATACTTGAAGTGCGGAATGTGGGATATATATTGAGGTAAGTCCTGATATATAGTTGTTTTAATTTAGATTGAGGCAATTATTTTTTGCTATGACTAAGTTTCAGCATAAAAAGTGTTCCACTTTTATTTAAAATGACTATATATTCAAAAAAAAATAACTAAAAAGTCGCCCAATAAGGGCGAGGGTTTAAACCTGATTTTTCGGTAAATCAGGTAATTACAGTAGGTTTTTCCCTACCTGTAATATTCTTGATTTGAGCAATCTCATCTGCTAAACTGACGAGGGGGGATAACTTTACTTGAGTATCTTGGTCTTGTTTATTAGCATCTGGTTCATAGCTTTCAACATACAAACGTAGAGTTGCTCCCTGAGTTCCTGTACCTGAAAGTCGGAATACAATGCGAGAACCGTTACTGAAACCAATACGAATACCTTGTTTCTGACTGATGCTACCATCTATTGGATCCGTATAGCTAAAATCATCAGCATATCTCACCTCATATTGACCATATTGTTTTCCTGGTAAAGAAGGTAATAGAGAATGTAAATTTTCCATCAAAGTATTAGCTTTATCGCTTTCTATCCCTTCATAGTCATGGCGAGAATAATAGTTGCGACCATAAGTTTTCCAGTGCTCTTTAACAATATCTTCCACGGACTCTTGACGTGCTGCCAAAATATTTAACCAGAACAATACTGCCCAGAGTCCGTCTTTCTCCCGCACATGATTAGACCCTGTACCAAAGCTTTCCTCACCGCAAAGAGTAGCTTTGTCTGCATCTAATAAATTACCAAAAAATTTCCAACCAGTGGGAGTTTCATAACAGTCCAGACCCATTTTCTCTGCTACTCGATCTGCTGCTGCTGAAGTTGGCATAGAACGAGCAATACCAGCTAAACCAGAACTATATCCAGGAACTAGTTTAGCATTAGCAACCAATATGGCCAAACTATCGCTAGGAGTGACAAAGAAATTTTTTCCTAATATCATGTTGCGATCGCCATCCCCATCAGAAGCCGCACCAAAGTCGGGAGCATTATCACCAAACATGATTTCTACCAAGTCGTGAGCATATACTAAATTAGGGTCGGGATGTCCACCGCCAAAATCTTCCAGAGGCATACCATTTTGCACTGTACCTACGGGAGCGCCTAACAATTGCTCAAAAATATTTTTAGCATAAGGTCCAGTCACAGCATGTAATGAGTCAATACACATCTTAAACTTACCAGACCTTAGCAATTCTGATATTTTGCTAAAATCAAACAATGATTCCATCAACTCAGCGTAGTCTGCTACAGAGTCAATAACTTCTACTCTCATTTCCCCTATCTTCTGACTACCTAGTTGGTCTAAGTTAATGTTCCTAGCTTCAATAATTTTGTAGCTGTCTATAACTTTACTACATTCATAGATGGCACTTGTCACTTTTTCTGGAGCAGGGCCACCATTACTAATGTTGTACTTAACACCAAAATCCTCTTCTGGTCCACCTGGGTTGTGACTAGCGGAGAGAACTATACCACCAAAGGCTTGATTTTTGCGGATGATACAGGAAGCAGCAGGGGTAGAAAGAATACCACCTTGACCCACTAACATTCGACCTACTCCATTAGCGGCAGCCATTTTCAAAATTATTTGAATTGCCTGGCGGTTATAATAACGACCATCACCACCAAGTATAAATGTTTGACCAGAAAAACCTTCCAGACTATCAAAGATAGACTGAATGAAGTTTTCTAGGTAGTTGGGTTGTTTAAAAATTGGCACTTTTTTGCGCAGTCCGGAAGTGCCTGGTTTTTGGTCGCTAAATGGTTGGGTTACAACTGTTTGTATATTCATGGAGTTTCTATAAATTTAACAACTGTATCTATATATCAGCTATCAGTTATTAGTTGTCAATTACTCTATAATCTTAGCTTTCGACTTTTAATTTTTGATTTATTTATCTAAAAAGTTTATTCTCTTCACCTTAACTTTTAAGCTAAATATAGCACTTAAAAAAAACTAATTTTTTACTTTTGAGTAAATGTGTTTATAGTTAATATTAGGTTATGCCGTTTTAAAGCCTCGTCCATAAGCGGGCGACTTTTTAGTTGATTTTTTTTCACTGCAAAAAAGTCCTTCTTGCTTTTTAGTTCACAAAAAATATATTAGTCGCGGGTGGGCTTACACCAGACAAAAAACCGACGGGTCGGCAAGTGTAAGACTACTGCCAAAGTAGTCGCAGCCTGTGAAACGTCAACCCGCATCGGAGCTACGGCTCGGTTGTTTCTCCGTGCCTTTAGGCCGGGGAGGATGTCAAATTAAATTCGTTGCCTTCGGAGTAATATAATTCCTTATAGTCGCCATAAAATGTTTAGGGGGGAAGAACGGCAACTCTCCCCCCCTACAATATTGACTCTTATGTTTAATAGTTACTAAATCTATAGAAAAATATTCTTTGACCTAGTTTTAATTAAGGGTCACCAGAACTACAACACCCATTATCCCATTGCTAAAAGCGTTTGGGACTGCTTTTCGTAATATGTTTAAACTTCCATTGACATCAGCATTGTATTTGAGACCATTTGAAGCTTTATAAAGTCTTCTTCTCACATCATATCCACTAAATCTATATTTGACACCTTTTTGATAAACTCGTAAATCGTCCAAGTCTAAAAAACTAGCAATTGAAGTCTAAATAACACCGATACTGCAGGATTTGATACGAGACACTATTGAATATTTGTCGGTATACTACTACTAACAACTATTTTAAGGATTATTTTTAATAATACTTGGAGCAGAAGCAGGAGTATCACCCGCTGTATTCTGTGGTTGCCGTATAAGTTCCTTTTGTTTATTGCGGAACTGTGTTGCTGCGTCATTTAGACTGTTACGTTGTTCGAGCATATACTCTTTCATATCTCGGTTATTTCCCAATCTGGAGTTGTGAATAATGTCGAAAACATCTATGCCGCCTGAACCAGTGAAAGGATCAGAATTATCTATTTTTTGTAAATCCTGTAAAGGATTAACGTTATTATTGTCATAAGACTGAGCAAAAGTACCCTCAGGTAGGAACATGGTTATGATTCCTGTGGTTAAGATACTGAAAAAAATTTTGCTGAAAAGTTGGGCATACATAATATAGTATTTTGCTTTTTTAGGAAACCTATCGAATACATTATAGGATACAACTTCTTTGATATTTTTTGATATTGGTCACCCGAAGCTTGGCCCATTTTTATCTGCTTTAAACCACCTATCAAAAGACAGCCTGACCCTTTTAATGCAATATAGTTTGTGAACATAAAGATAGATTAAGTAGAGTTAGCTTTAATTATTTGAAAGTTCTCTTAACTCTAAACTTATAGATACATTGAAGTAGTTAATTTAGCCTCAGAAGAAACTAATGATTTAATGGAGGATTTTGTCTCCATGCAGTACATCTTTTTGGAATTGGCTTTATAGAATCAGAATCAGAACAAGGAAAACAGAACAGATAGTTAAATGTTTAAAGTCGGGATAATGCAGGAATGTAGAACGTACTATTCAGGACTTACGTAAAGGTAATACTTGTAGTGTGAATATCTGAATTTATTGTCAAAAATACACTATATATGGCGGCACTGCGTAAGTCCTGATATTTAAAAAAAAATCATCCCAATTATAAATCACTTGATGCTCTAGCTTTCTTGTCTAAAAATCTATTAAATATGGCTAACTAGATAGTTAGACAAGAGTTTATTAATAAAGGAAATTATCTAAATTATAACAAGGTTCAAAAGTTATTACAGTCGGGAGCAAATTATCAAGCAATACCAGGGAAAGTTTCTCAGCAGGTTTTGATTATTTTAGATAAAAATTGGCTAAGTTTTTTTCAAGCTATAATAGCTTATAATGAATGCCCAAGTAAGTTTAAGAGCCTTCCTAAATAGCCATCATATAAAGATAAAAAGAAAGGGAGGAATATTTTAGTTTATACAAAACAGGGGATTAGTAAACTTCAATTAGTAAAAAATCAGAAAATGTTACTATCAAAAAGTTAGCTATTTTTTGAAAGTAAAATTAATTATGATTCTTACAGAACAAGTAAGAATTATTCCTCAGGTTAATTACTCTGTTATAGAAGTGGTTTAAAAATCCGTTGAAGTGAAATTAAAATTGTCAGAATATGATGTAGCTTATGTTGATTTGGGAAGTGAATAATTGGGGGGACTGTAACATCAAATAAAAAAGGTTTTCAAGCCTCAACTATTAACGGCAGAGCAGTCAAATCAATCAATCAATTCT
Organism: Trichodesmium sp. MAG_R02; assembly: GCA_023356605.1. Taxonomy (GTDB): domain Bacteria; phylum Cyanobacteriota; class Cyanobacteriia; order Cyanobacteriales; family Microcoleaceae; genus Trichodesmium. The sequence goes on from JAKQYE010000106.1 coordinate 6,070, forward strand.
ATAAGAAGAAAAAGGGTAAACTACAATCAGAATTAAAGGGCGCTAAAAGTAGTAATCGAATCAAAAGATTATCGACAAAAAGCAATTTAAAGATTGATGATTATCTACCTAAGACTAGCAGATATATTATTAATCGTCTGATAGAGAACCAGATAGGAATTTTAGTAATAGGAAATAACCTTAACTGGAAACAAGGTATAAATCTGGGAAAAAAAACAATCAAAATTTTGTTCAAATTCCTTTTTTGAAGCTATAGTTATTTTAATTTAGATTGAGACATCCTCCCCGACCTAAAGGCAAAAGAACTTCTACCGAGCCGTAGCCCCTCGGCCGGTTGAAACCCCACAGACTACTGCCAAAGTGGCAGTAGTCTTATGCTAGCCGATCTGTCCGTTTTTTGTCTCGGCATGCCCACCTGCAACTAAACCGTCATTAGTTATAATTATCTCTGGCTTTAGCTAGAGGCTTAAAACACTAAAATCTATTTTTTTTCAAACCTTGAAATAACAGGCTTGAAAACTTGTTTTTTAGTGAGGTCGGTTTGTCAGGAGTCTATGACCTAGACAAGTAGTGTAGGAACACGAATGCTCAATAGTTAGATTTAGAAGCCCGGGCTATAACCACAGGTTCAGGTTTGGTAGAATATCTCATCTAGGCAAACCGACGACGTAATAAAGGTTGAATGGCTACTAGAGTTACAATATCAAAGACCAATAGTACCAATAATGCTACCCCAAAAGAAACATCGCCAAAAGGCGCCTCCATAACTATACTACCAAAAGAGAAACTGTTATGTAGATATAGATACCGGATAGGTTCGATCGCATAGCTCAAAGGATTTAAACTAGCGACTACCTGTAACCAAGTAGGCATAAAAGATAGAGGTGCTAGAGCAGTGCTAGCAAATAACAAAGGTAAGTTAGTTACAAAAATCACTGCCAAAAGTTCAATGTGGCCTGGTAAAGCAAAAGTAAGACCTAAACTTAAGCCAGTCACTCCCAGCACCAACATTAAAACAATCAGGGCGATCGTAGCTAACCCTAAGATATTAGGTAATCCGGCACCCAAAAACGCACCTGCAGCAATGATAATGGCTGATTGAAGTAAACTGAGGGTGACAATAAAAGTAGCTGAAGCTAAGACAATAGAAAAGCGGGATGTCAATGGCGCTACTAATAGACGGTTAAGGAAACCAAACTCTCTATCAAACATCACTGGTAAACCTGCATTAAGAGCACCAGCAAAAGCAGTAAAGACAATAATACCGGCGCCGAGAAACTGTCCATAGTTTTGACTTTGACCAAATAAACCTTGAGGTACATTTTGGAAAAGTGCCCCAAATAGAATTAACCACATCAGAGGTTGAATAATTCCAGCTATTAAAGTAGAAGGCCGTCGCTTCAGTTGAATAAATAACCGACGGGTTAGTGCTAGAGTTTCTTGAAAAAAATCTCCTACTAGAGAACCCGAAGTAAAGGTTGTCGTCTTAGTGTCAGACAACTGACTGATATTAGTTTGGGAAGGGGTGATAGTGCTACTCATATTAGACTTTTAGACTGGGGGGTGATAAAAATATTTAATTTCCTTGCAAGACAAGCTTTTAAGAGTATTAGTATTAGTTTCTAAAAAATGGAAGGTTGACATCCGGGGATTACTAATAAGCCGTAGTCCCTCGGCGGGTCGACATATTACAAGCTGCTGCTACTTTGGCAGTAGTATTATGCTGGCCTCTATGTCCCTTTTTCGTCTCGGTATACTCACCCGCGACTAATATATTTCTTGCTGCATTTTCCAAAGGGATAGAACAACCTGGCCCTACGCGACAACGTTTAGTCCCACAATATACGACATTTCCACTTCAGGATATTGATAAATCTAATTTTCCACCTTTAAATCCATAACAACAGCAAGTTTGGGGTGTGGGTTCCCATCAGCTAATTACTCTTAGATCCCGACCGTATTTTTCTGCAAATCCATTCTAAAAATGTCCGGAGTTTTCTCCAGCCGTGTTTCAGAAATGGCTCTCGATAATTTCCGGTTCTTAACCATTCCAGAAACTTCTCATACCTCTAAAACAATTGTTTGGTTTTCATAGATGTTCCAGTAGATAATTTATGTATAAAATCTCTCCTTGTATCTTTCTGTTTGCTATCTAGCTTTTTCATATCCTTTAGAACCATTAGTTTTTTTTAGATAATGACTTACCTAGTTTTGAGGACTTCGAGCATTCGTTTCTTTAGTGGTTTTGGTACATCAAATTTTTTACCGTGTAGGGAGGTTACATAAGAGCGTCCCTACAGTTGCAAAAGTTTTAATTCCTAAACCTATGCCCACTGGATTACCAGTTTTAGGTAATACTTCGGGCTTTACTTCTGCTATAAAACTTAGGAAATATCCATTAGCTAAATCTTTGATTAGGTGTTACTTATAATGGAATAGGGGGCAGTTCCCTTGACCACGCAATTTTCAGCTTTTCTATTCTAGCTAAGTAGACCATTAGCTGACCAACTTTAAATCCACCCTTTGTAAATCTAGCTATTAGCAATAACATTTTCCTCTTAAATTTAGGAGGTCTTATAGATTTACCTTTTCTGTTGCCTTGAGTTGATTTAAAAAAGTTTACATAAGCCTGGTTTAAATGGTTTAAAGATTGCTGTAGTAGCAAGGGCAAAAAACTTCTGAAAGCCAAACCCTTTCCTCACTCTTTTTAGCCAGAACAATAAACTGTTCTTGTAGTTCAGAATTAGTCGTTTTTTTTTATTTCCTAGTTTGTACTTTTCCACCAGAGCAAGCTAGACTATCATTCCAGACAACACGGACACAATCAAACAGCCTTGCTAATCCGTGTTTTTGTTCCAATGTTGGATATATACATTACTTAAATCTGGCTTTCATAGAATGACTTTTGAACTCAAAAGCATCATAACATAACCAGTGGAAAAAAATAAACTAAAAAGTCGCCGACTTATGGGGCGAGGCTTTAAACCCAATTTTGCTTATGCTATAGTGTGGGCTTCTCTCTTAAGAGTCCCACAACTCTTCGGACTCCACGAACTTTAATGACAGAATGCCCTACTGCCCTGTTTTTTTATATTTATCCCTAGGTTGACATCACGGTCTGTTGCTATACCGCAGTGCTCACAATTTGAGAGTTGTTTTTTGAAAAAGTACATTGAGAATCAGAAAAACCCAGAATAATATTGTCAATCAATGTCCCATTGAGTTCCATTGATTTGCCGCCCATTCACCTCGCGCCAAATCAAAGATTATGGCGTGAGGCTCCTCGACGATTTAGCTAAAAAACCTATTTTTGTAAGGCCATCGCCTTTGACATCCTCCACGGTCATTAGGAATGGGGAAACAACCGAGCCGTAGCTCCGATGCAGGTTGACGTTTCACAGGCTGTCACTACTTTGGCAGTAGTCTTACACTTGCCGAGCAGTCCGTTTTTTGTCTGGTGTATGCCCACCCGCGACTAATATATTTATTGTGAACTCAAAAGCAACAAGGACTTTTTGGCAGTGAAAAAAAATCAACTAAAAAGTCGCCCGCTTATGGGCGAGGCTTTAAACCCAATTTTTCAGTAAAGAACTTAAATTTTTTCAAGAACGAACATCACAAAAGCTTACCTGGATTAACTTTTAGCATAAATTATTACCCCTTCAATATTTTAGATACTATTGATGCAGATCCTCAAAAGTGCATTCTATATTATATTAACTTGGAACTGGTTAGAAACAACTGTCCAGTATGTTTAAATTATAGCGACAAAAAATCTATGCTCAAACTTTCTTTAGAAAATATCAAGGTCAAATTTAGGAAAATATTAATATATAAAATTGGAGCCAAATTACTTGGATATTTCGAAAAGTTAATTCCTAATTATTCCTTAATTGGGAATACAGCATTTTTTGAGTCTCACCACTTTGAATGGGTGAATGATGTCGATGCTAATTGGATGTTGATTAGAAAAGAGTTAGATGAACTGCTCAAATATCGAGATGATTTACCAAATTTCCAAGATATTTCTCCAGACCAAGCTGATTATACTAGCCCTGACGATTTGTGGAAAACATATTTTATGTATGGGTATGGAATTAAAGCAGAAAAAAATTGTCAAAGATGCCCAGAAACAACTCGTTTAATTGAAAAAATTCCGGGAATGAAAACGGCATTCTTCTCAATTTTAATGCCTGGTAAACATATTCCAGAACATCGAGGTCCATACAAAGGAGTCATTCGTTATTTATTAGCATTAAAAGTACCTGAACCCAAAGAAAAATGTCGCATTCGTGTCGGAAATGAAACTCGTCATTGGGAAGAAGGAAAAAGCATGATTTTTGATGATTCTTTCCCCCATGAAGCTTGGAATGAAACTGATGGTGTCCGTGCAGTTTTATTTTTAGATGTGATGAGACCAATGGGTTTTCCCCTGTCATTTTTGAATGAATTAATGATGAAAATAATTGCAATTACTCCCTATATTCAAGATGCTAATATTAATCAGAAACACTGGGAAGAGCGTTTAGAAAAATTGTTTAGCAAGGAAAACCAAAAAGAAAAAGTTTCATCATCAACTTAGTTCTTTCAGTTCTCAGCTTACTAAGTTAACAGTTAACAATTAATAGTACCTCCTACTGAAGTAGGAGGTTTTAGAACTGATTATTCCCTTAGAATCGTCTATGATTTGAGAATCTTTATCCATAAATATTTTCGATTTCCCATCTTTTGACAAGATTATTCAAGATAAAATTTGTTTGCCAAAAATTGGCAATATTGAAATAGTTTGTTAAAGTTTATCACCTAATTATTTGACATCAGTAACTATCATTAAATATAGGGTAAATAGACATTTCACCAGTTTCGTATATAAGCCAATCCTAAGTTTTTAGATAGTACAAACAACTCTATTGATATTGATTTTGGCATTTCTAATCTTACTACTTTATGGACTGTTTAAAAGATTGTTGCTCCTCAACTACTCAAAGATAGTTTTAAAAAGTTAGATAAATTTCAACATCAACTATCTCCAAAAAGTAGAGGTTATAGAATATATAAAATACCACAGTTTATCCCAGCCAAATTCTATACTATAGTTAAAAATGTTATCAGTGATTTATTATACAAATTGTCTAGTAAGTACTACAATATTATGCTAGAAAACAGTAATTTATCTGGCCAGATTAAAATTCATAATTTTTCCCTAATCCCTTCTGAGGGGGGAGCTATAGGGGTAGAGATCTGATGAAGGGTAGGGGACAATTTAGGATATTATTTAGAAAATATGGACAGGAATTTAGAGTTGTTAATAAGCGGGAGGCTACCTCTCAAAAGTGTTTTTATTGCGGGTTTAAAGGAAGCAAGAAAGAATTAAATGTTAGGATACAAAGTTGACTAAATTGTAGTACATTCCATGACTGTGATATTAATGCTGCAATTAATATTCTCAATACTCTTACAGTTGAGACAGTTTTTGAAATGATAAGCAAGGTTGAAACTGTCGAGACTAATGTATTAGAAAATCCTGTAAAGCTATAACTTTTTGTTTGCGAAACGGAATTTTATCTAGTCGCCGAGAACCCCGAGATAAATAAACAGACACGGAGGAAACGTAAGACTTGTTTGTAAGCAGATTCCAGTGAAGTGTCAACCTGGCCTGAATTATTAATTCAACTTCGGTTGTTTGATTGATGGATGGCAACACTAAATTATAATCCTTGATTTGATGTTAGGAGAATGTCAATTAATAAAAAAATCAAAAAATATATTGGGAGAGAGTAGTGGGTTACGATTTTGATGCAATTATTATTGGCAGTGGTGCAGGAGGAGGAACGATCGCCCATACTTTAGCAAAAGCTGGTAAACAGGTTCTCCTAGTAGAACGTGGCCCAAGATTTAGTAATGTTGAAGCTTTCCAAGATGAGCAACGAATGTTAATCAATAAAGAAGCTTTTGACGATCGCCAAATTCAAGTTAATGGACGTAATGCCCAACTTCACATCGCTGGAATCTTAGGGGGTGGCACATCCCTATATGGAGGCGTATTAATACGCCCAAGTCCTTATGACTTCCACCCAGGCAAATTCTATGACCAATGGTTACCCCGTCACCTGTGGGATTGGCCAATTACTTATGATGATATGGCTCCTTACTTCGACCAGGCAGAAGCTTTATTTCACGTTGCTGGAGATAGGCCATACAAAATGCCCAATGTAGGAACACCAAGTAAAGGTTATCCAGCTACAGTTCCTCCACTCGAACCAATTAACCAACAATTGGAAAAAGGTATAAAAGATGCTGGCTTAATTCCATTTCATCTACCCTTTGGCATAGACTTCGAGAGTTGTCTACGTTGTTCAAAATGTCCTGGTTTCTATTGCCCGAATGAAGCTCGTGCTTCTACGGTACTGCGTACTATCGATAAGGCTGCTCTTGATTATCACCTTAAAGTTCAAACTTTCACGGAAGCAGACCGTTTAGTTACCAACACTCACCAAGAAGTTACAGGTATTCGCCTGCGTTGTCGCCAAACTAAGAAAGTTGAAGAACTGACAGCTAAAGTCTATATTCTTTCTGCGGGAGCATTAGGTAGTCCAGTTATTCTGATGAAGTCTGGTTTAACAGGACGTAGCGGACAAGTAGGGCGTAACTATATGTATCATTGTGGTGCTTTAGTAGCAGGATTATTCAAACAAGAAACAGGAGGGGCAGATAAATTTATTAAACAGTTAGGTTTTACAGACTTGTATCTGGGAACTAAGGAGTTTCCTCACAAATTGGGTTTAGCTCAAACAGTACCTATTCCCGGACTTCTTTCCCTGCAACAAAATTTCCCGGTACCAATACCAAAACCCATCGCCGAATTTCTACTCAAGCGGATGTTGATAATAACTGGTATTGTGGAAGACTTACCCCAAGAGGAAAACCGGATAGAACTTGATAAGGATGGAAAAATTCATCTGTTCCACAAATTTCATCCTTATGATGTTTACCGTTCTCGGTACTATAAGAGAAAATTAAAACAGGTGTTCCGGTTGGCAGGAACAGTATTATCTCTTGGAGCCATGGGTGATAAGGATGATATTCATACATCCCATCAAGTAGGTACAACTCGGTTTGGTACAGATCCTAATACATCTGTGCTGAATAAAGATTGTTGTTTACATGACCATCAAAATGTTTTTGTTGTGGATGGTGGGTTTATGCCTAATGCTTTGGGTGTTAGTCCAGCTTTGACTATTATGGCGAATGCTCTAAGGGTAGCGGATACTATATTACAAAAAGCCATAATTTGACAGCAAAATTGGTAGGGTTTGTTATACGGCTAAAACTTATACTGTCAAAGGTATTTGAGAATCGGTCATCACCCACTATGTTGAAATTGTCAATCCACTATTGGACTGAGATGCCTAAAAGTTTAGCCTAGAGGTGTAGGTTGGGTAGAACAAAGTGAAACCCGACTAAACCTTACTATAGCAATTATCAATCATTTGTAAAATCGCTGTAATTATTAAAACAGGGCTTCAACTCTTGTTCCTTCTGCCTTTTACCTTCTACCTCCTGGGAAGGGTAGCAATTTCTTTCACTTTTCAGATAGGATTGCTATATGGTTCAATACAGTTCAGATAAGACCACCACTAATAAGGTATAGAACAATTAAATCAGCTTTTAAGATTACAGAAGTGCAAAAAGAATCCTTAACTGAACTATATTGTATTATGGTTGGGTCTCAGAACGAAACCCAACCTAAACTTATTGAACTATTAAAAACATAAAATGAAAACTGTTGTAATTACTGGAATTTCTGGCACTTTAGGTAGTGCGATGGGTAAGGCATATAAGTCACGGGGGTGGCAAGTTGTTGGGGTGACTCGTCAACCTAATTTAGAGGGAGATTTTTTTGATGAGTTATGTGTTTCCCCCCAAGAAACTATTGAGGATGCCAGAAAAATATTTAAGTATGACCCAGATGTGGTGATTCTGAATGCTGGTCAAATTGAGACAGAAGTGGGAGAGGGCGGCATCCCTGTAGTTGACTTGGTAGAGTCGATGAATAGAGTTAATTATTCTTGGCCTGCAGTTGTTGGCACTGAAGCAGCAAAGTTAGATCGGAGTAAACGTTTAGATGTAATTGCCATTGGTTCAATTGCTGATGGGAGTCCCTCTTGTTTCGGACCTGTTTATCATTCTGGTAAAATAGCCTTACATTATTTTTGGTCTGGTGTCGGACCAATTGTTTATCATTCTAGTAAAAATATGATTCGCCTGCGGTTGTACCGCCCTGGTGTAATTGCTGGTAAGTTTGCTTGGGCACCTATAAATCGTTTGAATGATAAAGCTTATAAGATTCGGGAAAATCGAGTTAATTCTGCTCCACCTGCGGATAAGGTGGCTGAGACAATAGTTAATTGGATTGAGAATAGTCAGGAATGGGTGGGAACTTATGATGAGCCTTTCGGCTTTAAGATTTTTAAGTATCTATTTGCTTTGTTTCCCAACTTTTTCTA
>JAKQYE010000106.1:14676-20679 GCA_023356605.1 Trichodesmium sp. MAG_R02
GTGAGGATTTTCCAGTATATAGTCATTTTAATTTAGATTGAGATAAGTATTTCTTGCTATGACCAGCGTTTCAGCACAAAAAGTTTTCCATCTCTTTTTGAAATGACTATACTATACCCAAGTCCGCTTTGTCCTGATAGAGTTTTTATAGCATTTATTTTTCCATCTTGTTCCTATTTAACCAAAGTACCAAGGTCAACTCCTAAGATTTCAGCAGCTTCTCTTGGTTTGATAAATTCCACTAAGTTATTGTTTGAGAAAACTATGGTACTTTACCGCATTATGGCGTAAATTATGAAAAATATCAAAACTCTATTCTCTACTATAGAAATTTTCCTTGAGCAACCATCACAACATTTCCGCCTACAAATACTTCTATTTCTTCTGCTTTTTTCTCAGCTTGTAACAATAATAAGGATGGTCGATTAATTTCATATCCTTGTTCTACTCTAATATTAATTTTGCTCTGATTAAAATAATTATATTCAGCCAAATATCCTGCTAAACAACCATTAGCACTGCCCGTCGCTGGGTCTTCAGTAATTCCTAGATAAGGCGCAAACATTCTCACGCTTAAATCATCAATATCTTTGTATGTCTCTGGGCAAAATATCAAAATTTCTGTCACCTTTGCTGTCTGAATAAATTGATAATATTTATCCAAATTTACCTGAGCTTTTTTCAATGCCGCCAGAGTTTTTAAAGGTACAATTATAAAAGGTATCCCTGTAGAAACTTCCTGAATAGGAAATCTTGTATCAATATCAACTACTTCTACATTTAATACCTCTGCTAAAGTTTCAACTTGATGTTTTTGAGCAAAAGTCGGTACATTCTGACCCATCCATAAAACTTCACCTTTCCAACTCACAGGAATTTGTCCTACTGCCAGATTTAAAATTACTTTGTCAACCATATTTTTAATAATTTCTCGCTTAATAATGTAGGCAGTTCCTAAAGTTGGATGCCCCGCAAAAGGCAATTCTTTAGTAGGGGTAAATATTTGCACATCATAACCACCATTTCTTTTTTCAGAAGAGAGAATAAAAGTAGTTTCTGAATAATTCATCTCTCTGGCAATTTGCAACATTTCTTCATGGGAAAGATTAGCTGTTTCAGCACCGACAAATACAGCCAATTGATTACCAGTATATTTAGTTTCAGCAAATACATCTAAAATATAAAAATCCATAATATGTTGTTATACAAAGTGAATGGGAATGTTTATTATAAATGGTAGGTATGTTATATACAACAGACCTACGGCGGTTTTGATTTCAGTAAGGGCTTGCTGGCATTCGCCCCGAAATTTCAATTTACCCGTTCAGTAGAGTATAAAATTTCTGGTTATAAATTATCGCCAGACAGAAAAACAATTGAGTTTAAAGATGGTTTTAAAGCAGTTAAATTTTAATTATAGACTAGCCGTGATTTAGTTTGGTATTCACAAAAACAATCTATAGGAGTTAGAGTTGTAGACTTAGGTTTAAATGCTTTTTATACAGTAGGGACGTTGCACGTAACCTCCGTAGACGCTCAAGCTATTAATAACCCTAAGTACCTTAGAAACTCAGAAAAAAGGCTTAAAAAACTACAACGTAGAGTATCGCGTCGTCATAGAAAAGGTAAATCTCAATCAAATAATTGCCACAAAGTAAGGATTCGATTAGAGACCAAAACATCTTCTGAGGGCGAATGCCAGAAAGCCCTTATATATGGAATTTTCAAGGTAAATTTGCATAAGTGCTGACTACGGTAAAATTACCGGATTTGATATGAGTATATCTTGGTTTTTATATAAGTTTAATTAATCAGGACTTACGCAAAGACACTATATATAGCGCATGATAATTTCGACAATCTTCACTATAGTTTCATGGGATACGGCGCTCCGCCACGCTCCGCGAACGCCTAACTGTTTTTATTCAAAAACCCTTAGTTATTCAAGTTAAATAACCTTCAATTAAAATGAAGGATGTTTAAATTGGTCGGTTAGATATTTTGATAATAAATTGAGACAAATATTTCTTGCTATAACTCGCGTTTGGTGCAGAAAAAGTTTTCCATCTCTTTTTGAAATGACTATACTTGATTATTTAGCGCCCTACAGTTTATATTATCATATAGAAAATAAATTTCTTTCAAACTCTCAAAAGAGAGGCACAAATAATAATACCCAAATATTAAATATACGATAATGAATAGTAACTTTTTGAACCGTCTCCATAGTCCAGAACGACCAGTGATCGTTTTTGATGGTGCTATGGGTACTAATCTACAAGTCCAAAACCTGACAGCAGAAGACTTTGGTGGTAAAGAATATGAAGGTTGTAATGAATATCTTGTCCATACTAAACCAGAATCAGTAGCTAAGGTCCATCGAGATTTCCTAGCAGCAGGTGCGGATGTTATAGAAACTGATACATTTGGTGGGACAAAAATTGTTTTAGCAGAATATGATTTAGCAGACCAGGCTTATTATCTGAATAAAACAGCGGCGGAATTAGCAAAGTCTGCCGCTGCCGCATATTCTACCCCTGAAAAGCCTCGATTTGTGGCTGGGTCAATGGGACCAGGAACGAAATTACCTACCCTCGGACATATTGATTTTGCTACCCTCAAAAATGGTTTTACTGAACAAGCTGAAGGTCTTTTTGATGGGGGAGTAGATTTATTTATTGTGGAAACTTGTCAGGATGTTTTGCAAATAAAAGCTGCTTTAAATGCCATAGAAGAAATCTTTGGGAAAAAAGGCGATCGCCGACCTATTATGGTATCAATAACAATGGAATCTTTTGGAACTATGTTAGTTGGTTCAGAAATTAATGCTGCTCTGACAATTTTAGAACCTTATTCTATTGATATTCTGGGATTAAATTGCGCTACAGGCCCAGATTTAATGAAAGAACATATTCGTTATCTATCGGAAAATTCGCCTTTTATCGTTTCCTGTATTCCTAATGCTGGTTTGCCAGAAAATGTCGGGGGACAAGCTCACTACAGATTAACTCCTGTAGAGTTAAAAATGGCATTAATGCACTTTGTTGAGGATTTAGGAGTCCAAGTTATAGGCGGTTGTTGTGGTACTCGCCCAGACCATATTCGAGCATTAGCTGAAATTACTGAAACCCTCAAACCAAAAGAACGAAAACCTAACTATATTCCGGCAGCAGCTTCTATCTATTCTTCAGAAACTTATGAACAAGATAACTCATTCTTAATTGTTGGTGAAAGACTAAATGCTAGCGGTTCTAAAAAATGCCGAACTTTACTAAATAATGAGGACTGGGATGGCTTAGTGGCTCTAGCAAAATCTCAGGTAAAAGAAGGGGCACAAATACTTGATGTTAACGTTGATTATGTGGGGCGTGATGGGGTGCAAGATATGCATGAATTGGCGTCTCGCTTGGTCACAAATGTTAATTTGCCTCTGATGTTAGATTCGACAGAATGGGAAAAAATGGAGGCTGGTTTAAAGGTTGCTGGTGGTAAATGTTTGCTCAATTCTACTAACTATGAAGATGGAGAACCCCGTTTTTATCAAGTATTAGAATTGGCGAAAAAATATGGTGCTGGTGTAGTAGTTGGAACTATTGATGAAGATGGAATGGCCAGGACAGCTGACAAAAAATTTGAAATAGCTAAACGAGCTTATGATGCAGCAATAGAATATGGCATTCCAGCCCGTGAATTGTTCTTTGATACCCTAGCTTTGCCAATTTCTACAGGTATTGAAGAGGATAGGGAGAATGGGAAAGCTACAATTGAAGCTATTAAACGTATCAAAGAAGAATTGCCAGGTTGTCATATAATGCTGGGAGTTTCTAATGTTTCATTTGGTTTAAATCCAGCAGCGAGACAAGTGTTGAACTCAGTATTTTTGCATGAATCAATGGCAGTAGGACTGGATGGTGCAATTGTTAGTGCGAATAAGATTTTACCTCTGGCAAAAATTGAACCAGAACATCAAGATATTTGTCGGAAACTAATATATGACCAACGTCAATTTGAGGGGGATATTTGTGTTTATGATCCTCTAACTGAATTGACAAAAATGTTTGAGGGTAAAACGACTAAAAAAGACCGTTCTGCTACGGAAAATTTACCAATTGAAGAACGTTTAAAACAGCATATTATTGATGGAGAACGTATTGGTTTAGAAGATGCTTTGGCAAAAGCTTTAGAAACATATCCGCCACTGGATGTGATCAACGTCTTCTTATTAGATGGCATGAAAGTAGTGGGAGAGTTATTCGGTTCTGGGCAAATGCAATTACCATTTGTATTACAGTCTGCTCAAACTATGAAGGCAGCAGTTGCTTATTTACAACCTTATATGGAACAGGAAGAGTCAGGAGATAATTCTAAGGGAACTTTCCTTATTGCTACTGTTAAAGGAGATGTTCATGATATTGGTAAAAATCTTGTGGATATTATCTTGTCAAATAATGGTTATCGGGTAATTAATTTAGGAATTAAACAACCAGTTGATAATATCATTGCTGCTTATCGGGAACATAATGCTGACTGTATTGCTATGAGTGGTTTGTTGGTGAAGTCAACTGCATTTATGAAAGATAATTTGGAAACGTTTAACAACGAGGGTATTACTGTTCCGGTGATTTTAGGTGGTGCAGCACTAACACCTAAGTTTGTCCATGAAGATTGCCAAAATGCTTACAAAGGTAAGGTTGTTTATGGTAAAGATGCTTTTTCTGACTTGAATTTTATGGATAAGTTGATGCCTGCAAAAGCAGAAAATGATTGGGATGATATCCAGGGATTTTTAAGTGAGTTGGCCAAAGAAAATGGTAATAGTAATGGTCATGATAATGGTGATGGTAATGGTAATGTTGCTACCTTAGTTAAGTCTGAAGATAAAGAGGAAAGTCAAACTGCTGCTCCAGTAGATACTCGACGTTCTGATGATGTGCCAGTTGATATTGATCGCCCGACTCCGCCTTTCTGGGGAACCAAGTTATTACAACCAGAGGATATGCCATTTGAGGAATTATTCTGGTATTTAGATTTGCAAGCGTTGATAGCGGGGCAATGGCAATTCCGTAAACCTAAAGACCAGTCGCGGGAAGAGTATGATGAGTTTTTAGCTGAGAAGGTTTATCCTATTCTGGAAACCTGGAAGTCACGGGTAATTACAGAAAAGTTGCTGTGTCCACAAGCAATTTATGGTTATTTCCCTTGTCAAGCAGAAGGCAATACACTTTTAATTTACGACTCGGAGGAAATGAGTCAGACTGGAAAGGCAACAAAAGTTGTCAACAGTTTTGAGTTTCCACGGCAAAAGTCAGGGCGACGGTTGTGTATTACTGACTTTTTTGCTCCTAAGGAGTCGGGAGTTATTGATGTGTTCCCGATGCATGCGGTGACGGTGGGAGAAATAGCGACTGAGTTTGCTCAGAAATTGTTTGCAGATAATCAGTATACAGATTATTTGTATTTCCACGGTATGGCGGTGCAAACTGCTGAGGCTATGGCAGAATGGTTGCATGCTCGTATTCGTCGGGAGTTAGGTTTTGGCAGTAAGGATGCGGATAATATTAAGGATATTCTGAGACAGCGTTATCAAGGTTCACGTTATAGTTTTGGTTATCCTGCTTGTCCGAATATGCAGGATCAGTTTAAGCAGTTAGATTTGTTGGAGACTCAAAGAATTGATATGTATATGGATGAGAGTGAGCAGTTGTATCCTGAACAGTCTACGACGGCGATCGTTACTTATCATTCTGCGGCGAAATATTTTAGTGCTTAGTTGGATATACACGAGAAACCGGGTTTATTGCCCTAATTTTTGTTCTTCCACTAAATTTAGTTGATCAACCCGGTTTTTGGGTTCGTTTAATTTGGGGTGGGCAATATGCTCACCTTTCTTCCTTATCCCTTCTATATTTCCTTGTTAAGATTAGCCAAAACGATTCTTAAAATAATCTTGATCGGAGGTTCTACAATTTTTGTGTATAAAATCGTTAACTAAATCTTCTAACC
>JAKQYE010000107.1:0-3848 GCA_023356605.1 Trichodesmium sp. MAG_R02
ACGCGCCGGTCTACATCACCAATGTCCTGCCCTGAGTTAGGTGTTAGGTTTTAGGTGTTAGGTGTTAGGTTTTAAGTGTTAGGTGTTAGGTTTTAGGTGTTAGGTTTTAGGTTTTAGGTTTTAGGTTTTAGGTCTTAGGTTTTAGGTGTTAAGTTATTGTTAGAGATAACTCGCGTATTATATTATTCTTAACAATAATTGTTCCACTGGGTAGTTGATTAGCATCTAACTCTCCGGGTTTCCACATATTCCAAGCTGTCTTGTAATAAACTCCTAAAGATTTTGCATTGCATCAGATAATTTCATTCATAAACCTATTTATGGGAATTTAACTAATTCCAGTTTAAGATATTTTTCGTTATTTTTTTATGTTTTTCTATAAAATTAATAAAATTTCACAATACCGCGTTATAGGGTAAACTGTTCAGTAATCAATACTTTCAGCATTTTTCATCCCTATCTGCCATGACGATGGAGGAGTCTCAAAAATGTCTTTATAGGTTTGTGGGATGTCCCTTCCCCGTTCTAGACTCAAACCCTAGACTTATTGCCAAAAATAACATTGTTAAACCTTGAATAGCATAAACAATAGTTATTGATACCCCTGTACTACGCTGCATTATATTTGCTCCACTCCTGAGAAGGCCAAAAAATAGGGATGTTAAAATTACTGCCAGTGGGTTGCCCCGACTTAGTAAAGCAATGGCGATCGCGTCAAAACCATAACCAGGAGAAAAATTTTCAAATAACCGATATTTGGCTCCTAATACTTCTGTACTTCCTGCCAAACCTGCCAACCCACCGGATAAACCCATGACTAGGAGAATAGTCTGGTTAACAGATATTCCAGCATAACTAGCTGCAGTGGGGTTTTGTCCCACGGCATCTACTTGATAACCGAAGGCTGTTAAGGAGAAGGCCACAGCCAAAATAATTGCTATAGCTAACCCTAATAAAATTCCGGCATGAGCTTGAGTTTTGGGCAAAATTATGGGCAAACGCGCTGACTCGGCAATTAGGCGAGTATAGGGACTGGGGGCTTCGGGGGCAATAAGTGGTTCACTTACCATATAATTGACAAAATTTTGAGCGATGTAATTTAGTAGTAGGGTAGTCAGGACTTCATTTAAACCACGGGCAATTTTGAGATAACCAGCGATCGCTCCCCAAATTGCTCCTAAAAGGAAACCTCCCACTAATGCTAGTGGTAAATGTATCCATATTGGTAAATTCGGCAAATACAGTCCGATGACAACACTTCCTAAAGCACCCATATAAACCTGTCCTTCCCCACCGAGATTAAATAAACCTGCTCGTAATGCTATTAACATTCCTAAACTTACTAATAATAATGGTGTGGTTTTGCTGAGGGTATCGCTGAAACCAAAGTAGGTAGTTAGAGATTCTTGGAACAGGACATTATAGGCAGTGATAGGATTAGTTTTTGCTAAGAGCATTAAACCTGCTCCTACTAATAAAGCGGCTAATACCGCAGATACTGGGAGTAGAATTGATTTGATAATTTTGGGCATCAAATGTTTGGGAATCAAGATGTTTTTTTTATTCTCTTATACCAAACCCAATTCAGCAAATGTAGGTTAGGTATAACCACGTGGCCAAAACAATGGATTTGGTAGCAAGATGTTATCAATTTGTTAATTTTTAAACCACCTAAAACCTAAGTGAAACCCAACAGTGACTCTATTATTGTTATATTTTGTACCATTACCTAACCTCGGCTCATTGAACCGTTTTAGTTGTGTTACCTAAATATCTAAATCCTTGGCGTTGTATAAATGGGGAATAATTTTAATAGTTTTGTACAATAGACATCTGGCCTGTTGGTTATATTTTTGGGTAAGTAAAACCCCTGCCTCAATTATCTTCATCCTTTAGTTCAGCAACCCCAAATCCTTTGGCAACCATTCTAAAAGAATACGCATTTTTTCGACTATTCCTGACTGTTGAAGAAGACTTCTGAGTTCTTCTAGACTCCGGGGCAATACTAATAAATTTTGTACAAATGGTGTAATTATTCTCACCAGTTTTTTGTCTTTCGGCATAAAAGGTTGAAGAATTTCTAAGAGTCTTTTTTCTGGTTCTACTGTTAAATATTTCGACTGTTCGTTTTCAGGTATTTGGGTAAAGATTATGGCGGGTAATGGGTTTTCTTCTATAGTGGAAATAGCAGCTCTATCTGCATCTGTTATTAGTTCTAAAAGTAGCTTTGTACCCGTTACTGATTGTTCGCTTAATGTAGTCACAAATACACGATAAACTCTCGGATCTAATATTAAACCTGTAGCAAGTTCAGATAGTCCTGAATGGAGATCAATTATTACCAGATCTACCCCTAAAGCTTTTCCTAAATTGGCTAAAATTTCTGTTATTAAAAAGGGATTTTTAGCACCTTCGATGATATGTTCCGGTTTAATTTCTAAGGCAGTAGACTTCGTGTTGAAACGAAAGGCTGGTAAAAAATAAATTCCGTTCATTAAAGTACTTTGGAGGCGATCGCTGACTAATTCAATTGCTTCTCCGGCAGCGGGAGTTAAGTCTCCATGAGCTAAGGCTAAAAAGTCAGCCAAAGAAATAGGAAGTAATGGCAATGTTTCTTTTAACATCGAACTCATTTCTGGTGCTTCTAGGTTTCCATCTACCACAAGTACCTTTCGTTCCTTAGTAGTTTTTTCTGAAATCAAAGCTTGAGCTAAAGCTAGGGCGTGAGTTGTTCTTCCTACTCCCCCTTTAAATGAATGAAATGCTACGATTGGAGGAATATTTGATGGAAATATTTTGGGAGGTGAAATATCTATATTTTGGTGCTGGAACCAAATAACTTCTGGTCTTGAAATACTAGGTTTGAATTGAGGAGTGGGAGCTTTTTGCTCTGTTTCTTCAAACCAAATAGGAAGGTTTCTTGCTGGGTTTTTCAAGCTTTCTAAGACTATAAAATAGTCGATGGCTTCTTTTCTTTTATGTACTTTAAATTTAGGCTCATAATTTTCTTGTGTTTTTAGACTTTCTAATATTATAAAATAGTCGGTTATTTCTTCTGTTTTACATACTCTAAATCTAGAGCCAAAAACTTTTTTGAGCCAATTTTCAGCTTCGGTTTTTTTTCCAACACTAATTCCTATACTTAATTCATCCCAATAACATCTAGCCCAAACTAACCATTTAGGTAATTTATCAGGTTTTATTCCTAGCAAGACATCTTTTACATCGACCCAAGTGTAAAGCCGAATATCTGAATGTGTCATTAGTTAATATTTTTTCTCAAATATGGTATAAAGGTTAAAATTTATATCTTGTATTAACTATTATAGTTTTTTTTTCGTGATTGTTTAATATCCTCCCCAGCTGTTAGGCACGGGGAAACAACCAAGCTGTAGCCTCTCGGCAGGTTTACATCTCACAGGTGGCTGCTACTTTTGCAGTAGTCTTATGCTGGCCGAGCTGTCTGTTTTTTTGTCTCGGTAGCCTCACCTGGGACTAATATATTTCTTGCTGCATTTTACGAAGCTATCATGTTTTCCCCACAATGTATGACATTCCCACTCACGAATTGAGCCATCTAACTGACATTCCGCAGGTCTTCATATATCTTTATATATATTTATATTTATAAAGAGATTTATAGGAAAAATCTTCATTCTAGAACTCAATATTAATAATATTTATCAATAACTAATTTTTTTATGAGAGAATTAGTTACAATTCTTTATAAAAGTGAAAATTAATGTCAATGATAGCATTCGGGGCGATAGATTAATAAAACTTATAAATTGAATGTTAAGAAGTGCGGGATGTAGGATCTAATTTTCCACCTTTAAATCCACAATAAC